>JANXXW010000510.1 GCA_025350425.1 Rhodospirillales bacterium | reverse complement strand
CCAGTTCGGCGCGGATGGTGCCGGCGGCGGCCTTTTTGGGATCAGTGGCGCCCATGATGTCGCGGTGCTTCAACACCGCGCCCTCGCCTTCGAGCACCTGCACCACAACCGGGCCGGAGATCATGAAGGCCACGAGGTCGTTGAAGAAGCCGCGCTCGCGGTGGACGCCGTAGAACTCCTCGGCCTGGGCGCGGGTCATGTGCAGGCGCTTCTGCGCGACGATGCGCAGACCGGCGCCCTCTAGCATGGCGTTCACGCGGCCAGTCAGGTTACGCCGCGTGGCGTCCGGCTTGATAATGGAAAACGTGCGCTCGGTCGCCATGGCGAAGCCCCTTGTGTGTATTCTCAGTCGCGCGGGGCTTTATAACAGGGGACCCATGCCAGCAACCCCTTCCACCGGAGGGCCGCTGCCGGTTACACCCCGCGCATGAGTCTCCTGAACATTAGCACCGTCACCATCCGCCTCGGCGGCCGCACCCTGCTGGACCAGGCCGACCTCATGGTCGAGCCGGGCAAGCGCATCGGACTCGTGGGCCGCAACGGCGTGGGCAAGTCCACGCTGTTGCGCGCGATCTCGGGCGAACTGGCGCTGGACGGCGGCGAAATTCGCCTCAACGCCCGCTCCCGCATGGGGTGGGTGAAGCAGGAGGCCCCCGGCGGCGAGAGCAGCCTGCTCGAAATCGTGCTGGAAGGCGATGCCGAGCGGCTGGCGTTGCTGGCCGAGGCGGATGTGGCCGAGCCAATGCGGATGGCCGAGATCCACGAGCGCCTGCGGATGATCGGCGCCGACACCGCGCCGGCCCGCGCTGGCGTGATCCTGGCCGGATTGGGCTTCGACGCGGCGGCCCAGGCACGCCCGGTCAATTCCTTCTCGGGCGGCTGGCGGATGCGCGTGGCGCTGGCGACCGCGCTGTTCTCGGCGCCGGACCTGCTGCTGCTGGATGAGCCGACCAACCATCTCGACCTCGAAGCGACCATGTGGCTGGAGAACTGGCTGGCGCGGTATCCCGGTGCCGCGCTGATCGTCTCGCATGACCGCGGAATGCTGGATCGCTGCGTCGAGGCCATCGCACATCTGGACAACGGCAAGATCAACCTGACGCCGGGCGGCTACGAGGAGTTCGTCAGAATACGCACCGAGCGCGCGGCGCAACTGGCGAGTGCCGCATCCAAGGTCGCCGACCAGAAGGCGCATATGCAGGCTTACGTGGATCGCTTCCGGTACAAGGCCAGCAAGGCCCGCCAGGCTCAGGCGCGCATCAAGGCGATCGCCAAGCTGCCGCAAATCGAGACGGTGATCGACGACGCACCGACCCGGTTCAACTTCCCCGAACCCGCCGAACTGGCGCCGCCGATCCTGACCATGGACCATGCCAATATCGGGTACGACGGCCAAATCGTGCTGCACGACCTCGACCTGCGGATCGACATGGACGACCGCATCGCGCTGCTCGGCGCCAACGGCAACGGAAAATCCACGTTGGCGAAGTTCATCGCCGGACGGCTGGATGCGATTTCGGGCAAGATGTTCCGCAACGGCAAGCTGCGCGTGGGCTATTTCGCCCAGCATCAGACCGATGAACTGACGATGAACGAGACGCCGGTGGACCACATGCAGCGCGCGCTGCCCAAGGCCACGGCGCAACAGGTGCGCGGACAGCTGGCGCGCTTCGGCCTCGATGTGGACCGTGCGCTGACGCCGGTGGAGAAGCTCTCGGGCGGCGAGAAGGCGCGGCTGCTACTGGCGCTGGCCACGCGGGATGCGCCGCAATTGCTGATCCTCGACGAGCCCACCAACCATTTGGATTTGGACGCGCGAGACGCTCTGGTACGGGCGTTGGCCGCGTTCGGCGGCCCGGTGCTGCTGATCACCCATGATCCGAACCTCGTGGACCTCGTGGCAGACCGGCTGCTGCTGGTGGGCGACGGGATGGTGAAGCCGTACGAGGGCGACCTCGACGATTACCGCAAGCTGCTGCTGGAACGAGCGCGACCGGCCTCCAAGGAGGCGAGGGAACAGGCGCGGCGCGGCGACGATCGCAAGGACCGCGCCGACGCGCGCGCAGTCGTGGCGCCGTTGCGCAAGCAGGCGAAGGATGCCGAGGCGCTGCTCGCGCGCCTGGGTGGCGAGAAGCAGAAGATCGAGGCCGAACTGGCCGACCCGAAACTCTACACCAAGGGTCGCGCGCAGGACATTATCACCGCGCGGATGCGGTTATCCGTGGTGCAGCGCGAGGCCAAGGTTGCGGAGAGCAAGTGGCTGGAGGCGGAGGAAGCCCTGGAGGCCGCCTCCGCCTGACGGCTCAGGCTTTCGGGCGCGGTCCAGCGATAAAGCGCAGCTTGCCGCTCGGCGGGGGCCAGAACCGGGCTTTCTTCCTTGCTCGCCTTGCGGGAGAAACCGGTTCGTATATCGGCCTTAAAGCCTGAGTACGGGCCTAGATCACGTAGATAAACCTGAGCGCCAGATCACCAGCCTTCGCGTGCGATGTCACGGGCGAAGTATGAGAAAATGAGATCGGCACCGGCCCGCTTGAAGGCACCCAGCGTCTCGCGCACGATCGCTCGCTCGTTGATGGCGCCGGCGGCGGCGGCCAGCTTGATCATCGCGTATTCGCCGCTCACTTGGTACACTGCTATCGGCAGCGACGTACGATCGCGGAGACGGGCCAGTACGTCCAGATATGGCAGGCCGGGCTTGACCATCAGCATGTCGGCCCCTTCGGCTTCGTCGAGTGCCGATTCGAGCAGCGCCTCGCGCCCGTTCATCGGGTCCATCTGGTAGGTCTTGCGGTCGCCCTTGAGATCGCACCCGCTAGCGGCCCGGAACGGTCCGTAGAACGCGGACGCGAACTTGGTGGAGTAGGCCATGATGGGGATCTCGCCATGGCCCGCGCCGTCCAGACCCGCCCGGATCGCGGCCACTTGGCCATCCATCATGGCCGACGGAGCGATGATGTCGGCCCCGGCATCGGCCGCGACGATGGCCTGGCGGGCCAGGTTCTCGATCGTGGCGTCGTTGTCGACATGTCCGTGCTCGATCACGCCGCAATGGCCGTGGTCGGTATATTCGCAGAAGCAGATGTCGGGGATCACCACGAGATCCGGAGCCGCGCGCTTGGCCGCCCGCACCATGCGCGCAACGAGGCCATCGGGTCGGCAGGCATCGCTGCCAGATGCGTCCTTATGGTGGGAAACGCCGAACACCAACAGCGCCTTGATCCCATCGCGCGCGATGGCTTCGACCTCGCGTTCCAGGTCACGCTCGGGTATCCTGGAGACGCCGGGCATGGAGGCAATCGGTACCGGCGTGTCGATCTCCTCCTCGACGAAAATCGGGTAGATCAAGTCGTTCACGGTCACGCGCGTCTCGCGAACGAGGTCGCGGAGGGATTCGGTGCGACGGAGGCGGCGCAGCCGGGTTACGGGGAAAGCGGGCATCGTGGGATCTCCGGTTCAGTACTGAATAAATGGCACTCCAAGCGGTGTTTGGCAGTGGCCCGATCACGTTGCTGGTATCCAGATATCGTTGACAGACCGCTCTCTGGCGGCCATGTCCCACAATCGAAATACACTTGCGACTGGAGACGTTATGGACAGTTTGGGACTCAACAAGGCGTGCGCCGCCGTGCTGGTTGCTGGCATCGCTTTTATGGGTGCCACCCTGCTTGGCGACGGGCTCGTTTCTCCCACAAAGCTCGCAAAGACGGCATATCAGCCTGCCTTGCCGGAAAGCGACAAGGCGGCAGTGCCAGTTGCCATCACGCCCGATCCGCCGGTGGAGCTGTTGCTGGCGTCGGCCGATCCCGCACGTGGCGAGGCTGGCGTGAAGTCTCAGGGCTGCGTCGCGTGCCACAGCTTCAACCAGGGCGGCAAGGCGGGCGTGGGTCCAAACCTGTATGGCATCGTAGGCGCGCCGCACGGGCACATGGAGGGCTATTCGTATTCGGCGGCCATCAAGGCGAAGGCCGGGCCGTGGACGTTCGACGAGTTGAGTGAATGGCTGAAGAAGCCGAGCACCTACGCGCCGGGCACCAAGATGAGCTACGCGGGCCTGTCCGATCCGAAGAAGCGCGCCGACATCATCGATTACCTCCGTACGCTGGCCGCCAACCCCGAGCCACTGCCGACGCCACCGGCGCCGGGTGCCGCGCCTGCAGCACCCGCGGCACCCGCCGTGAAAGCGCTATAAGGCGCGTTGCCGGTCCCTCGATGGGCTTTTAGAAGAGCCCATCGATTTCGCCGGCTTCGTCAAGGCCGATGGTTTCCGCCGACGGCACGCGCGGCAACCCTGGCATGGTCATAATGTCGCCGGTGACGACGACAACGAACCCCGCCCCGGCGGACAGCCGCACGTCCCGCACGGGAAGAACGTGCCCTTCGGGAGCCCCAAGAGCCGTGGGGTCCGCACTGAAGCTGTACTGAGTCTTGGCGATGCAGATTGGTAGCCGGCCGAAGCCGGCTTCCGTGAAACGGTCGAGCTTCTTGGAAACGGCATTGGGGATCGATATCCCGCCCGCGCCATAAATCTCAGTCGCCACCGTGCGGATCTTTTCGGCGAGCGGCATGTCGTCAGGGTAGAGCGGATGAAACCGTGCGGTGCCGGCGGCGATGCGCGCCTGGACCGCCCTGGCAAGTCCGGCGGCTCCGGCGGCGCCGTCCGACCAATGGGTACACAGGAACACCTCGACGCCCTGCTCCGCCATTGTCTCCCGCACCACCGTGATCTCGGCGTCGGTATCGGAGGTGAAGCGGTTGAGCGCCACCAGCACGGGGAGGCCGAACTTTGCCATGTTAGCGGCGTGGCGGCTGAGGTTGGCGATCCCGCGGCGGACCGCGTCGGTGTTCTCCGTCCCCAAGGCGGCCTTGGCCACTCCGCCATGCATCTTGAGCGCGCGTACGGTGGCGACCACGACGGCGCAAGCCGGCTTGAGTCCGGCCGAGTGGCATTTCACGTCCAGGAACTTCTCGCCGCCGAGATCGGCGCCGAACCCGGCTTCCGTTACCACGATGTCGGCCAGCTTGAGGCCAAGCCGGGTGGCCATCACGGAGTTGCAGCCATGCGCGATGTTGGCGAACGGGCCGCCATGCACCAGAGCGGGCGAGCCTTCCAGCGTCTGCACGAGGTTGGGCATGAGCGCGTCCCGCAGCAGAGCGGCCATCGCACCGTCCGCCTTCAGGTCTCGCGCGGTGACCAGCGAATGGTCGCGGCGGGCGCCGACCACCATACGGCCGAGGCGCTGCTTCAGGTCGTCGAGGTCTCGCGCGAGGCAAAACACCGCCATGACCTCGGAGGCCACCGTGATGTCGAAGCCGCTCTCACGCGGCGCGCCGTTGGTGCCGCCGCCGAGGCCGACGACGATGTCCCGCAGCGCGCGGTCGTTCATGTCAAGCGCGCGCCGCCAGGTGACGCGGCGGGGGTCCAGCCCCAGCGCGTTGCCCCAGAACAGGTGGTTGTCCAACATGGCGGCCAGCAGGTTGTTGGCCGAGGTGATGGCATGGAAGTCACCGGTGAAATGCAGGTTGATCTCGTCCATCGGCCCGACCTGGGCGCGGCCGCCGCCCGTGGCGCCACCCTTCATGCCGAAGCAGGGACCGAGGCTGGGCTCGCGCAGGCAGATCATGGTGCGGGCGCCAGCCGCGTTCAGCGCGTCGCCGAGGCCGATCGTCGTGGTCGTCTTGCCTTCCCCGGCGGCAGTGGGGCTGATCCCTGTCACCAGCACGAGGGCACCGTCCGGGCGGTCCTGCAGGCCGTCGATGAAGGGGAAGCCGATCTTCGCCTTGTAGCGCCCGTATGGTTCCAGCACGTCGGACGGGATGCCGGCGCGGGCGGCGATTTCGGCGATTGGGCGCAGCGTGGCGGCGCGGGCGATTTCCAGATCCGACGACATCAGGCGGCCTGCCGGATGGGTGCGCGGTTGCGGATTTTCATGTCGCGCAGCGTGGCGTCTGTGGCGGCCAGGAACTCCCGCATGTCATCCGGGTCCACGGCGCCGATGCAGCCGACGCGGAAGCTGGGGGTGGCCGTGTTGTAGAAGTTGCTGATCAAGAAGCCGCGGGATTTCAGGCCGTCCACGAAGGCTTGCAGGTTCCAGGCGGGATCGTTGGGCGCCGCCACGTTGAGCACGATCGGGCCTTGCGCCTGTCGGCTGAGATAGGGATGCAGGCCGATTACCTCCATGCCCTCGTGCAGTGCCGCCGCGTTGGCGCGGTAGCGCGCGAGGCGGGCGGGCTGGCCACCCTCGGCGTCGAGCAGGTCCAGCGCCACGTCCAGGCTGGCGATCACCTGGGCCGCCGGCGTGAAGCGGAACACGCCGGGGCCGGCGCGCAGGTTCTGGGCATGGATGTCGGCAAGGTCGAGCGACCAGCTTCCGGCGTTGCCGGCCGATTGGAGCAGGCGCGCGATGCTAGTGACGGCGAACGCCATGCCGGGCATGGCTTCGAGGCATTTGTTCGGCGTGAACACCAAAGCGTCGAGTTCCGGATGCGCCGAGACGTCGATCGGCAGGGCACCGAAGGCTGAGACGGCATCGAGGATCAGGCGCTTCCCGGCGGCGCGCACGACCTCGCCGATCGCGACGGGATCATGGATCATGCCGGAACTGGTCTCGCTGTAGACCAGGCCGACATGGCTGATTCCGGGGTTGGCCACGAGGGCGGCGGCCACGGCGGCGGGCGAGATGTGGGTGCCGTCCGGCACCGGCAGCTCGATCGCGACCCGGCCGGCCTCGCGCGCGAGGCGGACCATGCGCTCGGCGTAACTGCCGGCGACGGGCACCAGGATCTGGCCGCCGGGTGGCAAGAAGGTGCGAAGCGCCGCCTCGATGGCGAAATGTCCGCAGCCCTGGATGGCGAGTGCCACGTGCGTCGATGGATCGCCATGCGCGGTGGCCAGCAATCGTTGCTTCACGCGGGCGTTGAGGGCGCGGAAATCATTGTCCCAAGGGGCGAAATCCCGCGCCATTGCGGCACGGACTTCGGGCCTCGTGGTGACCGGGCCGGGGATCAGCAGCTTCATCGGAGTTCTCGCGGAGTTTGCCATGCACATCGCATGGGGCGGGCGACGAATCCAGGGTGTGGAAGGCGGGCGGGGCGATGCTATGGTACGAGATGCCATCATTTTCCTCCCTCCCTCCCTGGCTTCCGTGGTGGGTCCCGCTGGTCGTCGCGGTGCCGGTGCTGCTGTATGCGTTGGTGTTCGTATTGATGCCGTTCAGTGTTTTCGGGGTGAAGTCCCGTTTGGAGGGCGTGGAGGTGCGGCTGGACGAGATCCAGGGCGAGATCCGCAGCTTGGCGTTGCGGCTGCCCGAGCCGGAGCGCGGAATGCCGGAGCGCGGAACGCTGGATCGCGGAATGGCTCGCCGTGGCGAGTTGGGACGCGGGGAGATGGAGAGCGATGTGGTCCCCGAGACACCGGCACGGCCCCGCGTCGAGCAGGCCAGGCCACCGATCCCGCCCGCGCCGTTGCAACCCGAAGTAGATCGTAGGGAGACGCGACGGCGCATGTCCGACGAACCGATCGGGCGGCCCAGCCCGTCCGAACGCGCCGAGCCGCGCCTCAACTGGCCACGTTGAGGGACGGATGTTAACTTTGCTGATGTTTGAAGGGGTGGGTCGATGCGGATGAGCGTCGTTCAGATGAATGCCGGTGCCGGCCATCGCCGAATTGCGTAGGCGCCGCAGGTCTCGGTCGTGATCGTGGAGCGCGACGAGGATACGGTGTTCGGGACCGAGCATGTCGCGTTCGTGGCGGCACCGACGGAGCTTGCGACCACGATGCGGGCCCGGCTGGCGGCGGCCTATGGCGACTGCCCGGTCGAGCGGGCCGAGATCGTGGTGTCGCTTGGTGGTGATGGTTTCATGCTGGAGACGATGCACCGCCTGCTGGGCACCGAAATTCCGGTCTATGGCATGAATTGCGGCTCGGTCGGGTTCCTGATGAACGAGTTCGCGGAGGAGGATCTGCGGGTTCGCCTAAGCCGGGCGAAGGCAGCAATGCTGCATCCGCTGCGGATGCACGCCGTGACCGTGACCGGGCGGGTAGAGGAGGCGGTGGCGCTGAACGAGGTGGCGCTGCTGCGCCAGTTCCGTCAGACCGCAAAGATACGCATCACCGTCGATGGGCGGGTGCGGCTGGAAGAACTGATTTGCGACGGCATCCTGGTTTCGACCCCGGCGGGTTCGACTGCCTATAACCTCTCGGCGCACGGCCCGATCGTGCCGCTTTCCGCCAACCTGCTGCCGATGACGCCGATCAGCGCGTTTCGTCCACGCCGGTGGCGCGGGGCATTGCTGCCGAGCGGGGCTGACGTGCTGTTCGAGGTGCTGGAGACGGAGAAGCGGCCGGTGGCGGCGGTGGCCGATTTCACCGAGGTGCGCGACGTGGTTTCGGTGGCCATCAGCGAGGACCGTTCGTTGCGGGCGATCGTGCTGTTCGACCCCGACCATGGATTGTCCGAACGCATCCTCGCTGAACAATTCATGGTTTAGCCCGCGCGGCCGCGACCGCGGCGCCCACGTCGGGTGAGTGGCGGGTGGCCTGCCAGGCGGCATCGGCTTGCGCGGAATCTGGGTCGCCGCCAGCGATGCGGTTCAGCACCTGTTTCATGCTGTTAATGACGGAGCCCGATGCGGCTTGCAGCAACGTGGCGGCCATCTCGGCGGTGCGCGCTTCGAGGGCGGGCTGGTCCGGCAGGATTTCGTCGAGGTAGCCGATCCGCAGCATCTCGGCGGCGTCGATGGGCTCGCCCAGCAGGAACAGCCGCTTGGCCGCGCCCACGCCGAGCCGTTCGACGTAGCGGCGCATTCCGGAGTGGTAGTAATGCAGCCCGAAACGGGCGGCGGGCATCAGCATCCGGATGCCTGTGACACCCAAACGAAAATCGCAGGCGAGCGCCAAATCCGTCCCGCCGCCGAACACAGGGCCGTTCAGGGCGCAGATCGTGGGTAGGCGGCATTGCTCCAGCGCATCAATCACCGCTGCGAGCGATCCGATGCCGGCCTCCTCCATGCCTGGCGGCATGGGCTGGCCGAGATCGGCGAGGTCGTACCCGGCGCAGAATGACTTTCCAGTGGCGCGCAGCACGACAACGCGCACCGATTGATCGGTGGCGATGGTGTCCAGCAACGCGCCGAGAACCGGAATGTCGGCGGGTTCGAGACGGTTGTGGTGGCGTGGGCGGTTGAGCCTGATGGTGGCCAGCCCCCGCTCCACCACGAGCGTGGGAGCGGAGGATGGCTCGGTCGGCGCGGGATCTCTCATTCCGGGCTCCGGCTGCGGTGTCAGAACGCGTGCACTGGTCCGGTCGTCGCGCCAAACATCGGCGGCGTCAATGGCGAGTCCAGCATCGAGCTGGTGTAGACCGGGATGCCGCCGGGCTCGCGGATCATGTAGCCGCGCCCCCAGACCGTGCCGATCAGATTATCCGCCCCAGCCTGGGCCAGCTTCTTGCGGAGCTTGCAGATGAAGACGTCGATGATCTTCATCTCGGGTTCATCCATGCCGCCATAGAGGTGATTGAGGAACACCTCCTTGGTCAGCACCATGCCCTTGCGCAGCACGAGCAGTTCGAGGATCGAGTATTCCTTGCCGGTGAGACGCACCTGCGCGCCTGCGACGAAGACTTCGCGGCTTTCGAGGTTGAGGCTGAGCTGGCCGATCCGCAGGGTGGGCTGGCTGAAACCCTTGCTGCGCCTGACGATGGCCTGCATCCGGGCGAGCAGCTCGGTGCTATCGAACGGCTTGCACACGAAATCGTCCGCGCCGGCCCCGAGTGCCTTCACCTTCGCCTGGGAACGCGTGAGGCCGGACAGGATCATGATGGGCACCTCAATGCGCGCGGCGCGCATGCGGCGGACCACCTCGTAGCCCTCGATGTCCGGTAACATCAGGTCGAGCACGACGAAATCGTAATCGTAGCGCCGCACGAGTTCGAGCGCCTCCTCGCCGGTATCGGCCTGGTCCACCACCGTCCCGCCGGTCCGCAGCACCAGCGCGGTTGCGCGGGCGGCGGTGTTGTCATCTTCAATGAGGAGAACGCGCATTTTGCTTTCCAATACAACTCATGGTTGCAAAGTATCCCCTTCGTAAGGTTTTAGCAATAAGTTTCTATCATAAGTTGCAAGGATAGTCGTTTCGTACGGAGTTTGATCGATGATGTTGGCGCGGTCACCGCTGGCGGCACGGCTGGCGGCAGCGATGAGCGCGTCGCGGCCGTCGCTCGGCATCGTCAGTGGGCATGTTTCCGCCGTCTCCGGCCTGCGGGTAGAGGCGGTCGGCCTGTCGCGCCACGTGGTGGTAGGCGATCGGGTGACGTTGAAGCCGCGGGCCGGGCGCCCGGTCGTGGCCGAGATTGTGGCCTTCACCGGCGACCGCGCGCAGATGCTCACCTTCGCGCCGCTGGCGGGGCTGGGGCCAGGCTGCGTCGCCGAGATCGAACTGCGCCCGGACGGTGCGCGGCGGAGCGGGTTGCCGGTGTCCGATGGCTGGATCGGCCGCGTCGTGGACCCGCTCGGGATGCCGCTTGACGGGCTTGGCCCGCTGCAAGCCGGACCGCCCCGCGACCTCAGGGCAGAGCCTCCCTTGGCCACGCTGCGGGCACGCCTGGGCCCACGCCTCGACCTCGGCGTGCGCGTGCTCGACCTGTTCACCACCTGCCGCGACGGGCAGCGGCTGGGGTTGTTCGCAGGGTCCGGCGTCGGCAAGTCCACTTTGCTGGCGATGCTGGCGCGGCACACCGAATGCGACGTGGTGGTACTGGCACTGGTGGGCGAGCGGGGCCGCGAGGTCCGCGAGTTCATCGAGGACGATCTCGGGCCAGAGGGGCGGGCGCGCACAGTGACCGTGGTGGCCACCTCCGACACGCCGCCGCTGATGCGGCGGGAGGCGGCCTATGCCGCGCTCACCATCGCCGAGCATTTCCGTGACCAGGGCCGCAGCGTTCTGCTGCTGATGGACAGCGTCACGCGGTTCTGCTTCGCGCTCCGCGAGATCGGTCTTTCGGCAGGTGAGCCGCCCGCCACGCGCGGCTATCCCCCGAGCGTGTTTGCCGAACTGCCTCGCCTGCTGGAGCGCGCCGGACCGGGCCTGGAACCAGCCTCGCCCGAGCTTCGCCCCGGCCAGATCACCGGCCTGTTCACGGTGCTGGTGGAGGGTGACGATCACAACGAGCCGGTGGCGGATGCGGTGCGGGGCATCCTGGACGGACACATCATCCTGGATCGCCAGATCGGCGAATTTGGCCGGTATCCGGCGGTGGACGTGCTGCGCTCGCTGTCGCGCGCCGTGCCTGGATGCAACACGCCGGAGGAGAACGCGCTCACGCGGCGCGCACGCGGCATCATCGCGCTGAACGTGGAAATGGCAGATCTAGTGCGGCTGGGCGCCTACCAGCAAGGCAGCGATCCCGCGGTGGATGAGGCCATCCGGCTGGCCCCCGGTATCGAGGCGCTGCTGCGCCAGGAGCGGGACGAGCGCACGCCGCGGGACGAGAGCTTCGCGCAGCTGCGCCTCGTCCTGGCCGGACCTGAAACTCACCTGCCATGACGCGCGACCCGCTGCGCGCGTTGCTTCGGGTGCGCAACGCCGCGCTGGACGCGGCCAAGCAGGCGCTTGCTGACGGCCTGCTGGCGGAACGGCGGGCCATCGACGCCGAACATTTCGCGCGTGACACGATGCGGACCGAGGAGGCCTGTGCGATGTCGCTCGATGCCGGAGACGGCGCGGTGGAGGCGTTCGCGGCCTGGATGCCGCGCGGAAGGCAGGCGATACGGCTTGCCGTCACCGAGCGGGACCGCCGGGCCGCCCACCTCGTCGGGGTTCGCGCGAAGCTGGCGCTCGCCCGCGCCGGCGTGGAAGCGATTGCCTCGGTGCTTGACGGCCGCGCGTCCGTGGCCCGGGCGGAGGAGAGCCGCAAAGGGCAGGCCGAACTGGACGAGGCCGGCCGTTCGGCGCACCGCGCACCCGGCGAAGCCGTGACCCATGACGAAAAGCGGTGATGACGGCCTGCGGTGGCCATGTCGGCCGCTTTGTGCTGAAACCACCGCCAACACCGGAGGCAATCCTTGCGTATCGCGATGATCGGCGGCGGCTATGTTGGACTGGTGTCGGGGGCTTGCTTCGCAGAGTTCGGCATCGACGTCGCCGTGGTGGAGGCGGACCCTGCCAAGCTGGCGGCGCTGCGCGACGGCCGCATCCCCATCTTCGAGCCCGGTCTTGACCGGCTGGTGGCCGAGAACGTGGCGGCCGGACGGCTATCGTTCGGCGACGATTTCGCCTTCGCCATCCGTGGCGCCGAGGCGGTGTTCATCGCGGTCGGCACGCCCACGCGGCGCGGCGACGGCCATGCGGACCTCAGCTACGTCTACGCGGCGGCGGAGCAGGTGGCCCATGCACTGACCGGCTACACCGTGATCGTCACCAAATCCACCGTGCCCGTCGGCACCGGCGAGCGTATCCGCGAGATCGTGCACGCGGCCCGTCCCGACCTCGAATTCGACGTCGCGTCCAACCCTGAATTCCTGCGCGAAGGCAGCGCCATCAGCGACTTCATGCGACCGGACCGGGTGGTGATCGGCTGCACCGGAGAGCGCGCGCAGGCGGTGATGCGGAACCTATACCGGCCGCTCTATCTGATCGAGGCGCCGATCCTGTTCACCAGCATGCAAACGGCAGAGCTGACTAAATACGCGGCCAACGCGTTCCTCGCCATGAAGATAACCTTCATCAACGAGATGGCGGACCTTTGCGAGAAGCTGGACGCCGATGTCCATGACATCGCCAGGGGTATCGGGCTCGACGGACGGATCGGCCGCAAGTTCCTCCATGCGGGACCGGGCTTCGGCGGCTCGTGCTTCCCCAAAGACACGTTGGCGCTGACCCGGATCGCGCAGGACGCAGGCTCGCCTACTCGGCTGGTGGAGACGGTCGTCGCGGTGAACGATAGCCGCAAGGCCGGCATGGGGTCGCGCATCGTGGCCGCGTGCGGCGGGTCGGTGCAGGGCAAGACCATCGCCATCATGGGCCTCACGTTCAAGCCCGAGACCGACGACATGCGCGACGCGCCGTCGCTGCCGATCGTGGCGCACCTGGCCTCCGACGGCGCCACCCTGAGGGTGTATGATCCGGAAGGCATGGAGGCCGCCCGGGCGCTGCTGCCGGAGGGCGTGATCTACTGCAAGGACGCAATGGACGCGGTCGCGGGCGCCGACGCGCTGGTTATCGTGACGGAGTGGAACGAGTTCCGCGCCCTATCGCCGGCCCGGCTCAGGCAGGCCATGACCGGCTCGGTCGTGGTCGACCTCCGCAACATCTACGATCCTGTGGCGATGCGCCGGGCTGGATTCGTGTATCACGGCATCGGCCGTCCCTCCGCCTGAGCCGGGCGGCAAATCACCACGCGAGATACCCCTGACCTATCCTGACATCGCGAACCCCGACCTTCTGGACCGCATTCCACTCACCGCCCGGACCGTGCTCGATGTCGGATGCGGCACGGGCGCGCTGGGCCGCGCCTACAAGCAGCGCAACCCCAGGGCCAACGTGCTCGGGATCGAGCTAGATCCCGAAGCGGCCCGGATCGCCATGCAGCGCCTGGATCGCGTGGTGGTCGGCGATGTCGAGCTGGCGCCGCTGCCGTTCGGAGACGACGAGGTGGACTGCATCGTCTATGGCGACGTGCTGGAACATCTGCGCGACCCCTGGGCAGTGCTGGCGGCCCATGCGCGGCTGCTGAGCCGGAACGGCACCATGGTGATCTGCATGCCGAACGCGGATCACTGGAGTTTCACTGCCCGCCTGCTGCGGGGGGAATGGGATTACGAAGATCAGGGTCTGTTCGACCGCACCCACCTGCGCTGGTTCACCTACAAAAGCACGCGGGCGGCGCTGCTTGGCGCAGGGTTGCTGCCGTTCGACGTGGCACCGCGTATCTTCGACGCTCCGGCGGCTGGTGAGTTCACCCGTGCCATCGAACCCGCGCTGACCGCGCTCGGCGTCGATCCGTTCGAGTTCCTGCGCCGCGCCCGGCCGCTGCAATACGTGTGGCGTGCGCGCCATGTGGAAACGCGGGTCATACAGGTGACCTCGACGATGCTGAGCCCGGTGGGCGGCGTGAGTGACGTCCGCGTGCTCGAACCGATGCGGGCGCTGGCGAGCGAGCCGGGGTTCCTGACCCATGTGGTGGGCGAATACGGCGGCGACCTGCAACCCGCGTCCACGCCCAAGGTGTTCATCCTGCACCGTCCGCTGCTGGCCGGGGACGAGGGTCTCGATGTGGTGCGCGGGCTGCTGGACGGGGGCTACCTCGTCGTGTGCGAGTTCGACGACCATCCGGCTGGGATTCCGGTGCTGCAGCGCCCCGACATCCAGAATTTCCGTGCGGTCCATGCCGTGCAGACCAGCACGGAGCCGCTCGCCGAGGTGCTGCGGCGGGATAACCCCGAAGTCATGGTGTTCGCGAACGCGGCAAGCAGCATTCCCCCGGCGCGCAACTTTACCGACCCGAACCGCATGACGATGTTCTTTGGCGGGCTGAACCGCGAGCAGGACTGGCCGCCCTACATCGCCGCGTTGAACGCAGTTGCGGGGTTCATGGGCGAACGGCTGAATTTCCGCATCGTCAACGACCGGGGCCTGTTCGACGCGCTGGACACGCCGCACAAGAGCTTCACGCCGCTATGCGACTACGCGACCTACCGCGACCTGCTGGGCCAGTCCGAAATCTCGTTCATGCCGCTGGCCGACACCGAGTTCAACCGCTGCAAGTCCGACCTGAAGTTCCTGGAGGCATCGGCGCACCGGGTGGCCTCGTTGGCGACGCCGGTGGTGTACAGCGGCAGCATCGAGGATGGGCGGACCGGATTTCTGTTCAATGACACGAGCACATTGCAGCAGCGGCTGGCGCGCATGGTGGCGCAACCCGATCTGACGCGTGAGATGGCCGAGGCCGCCCGCGCCTATGTCGCGCAGGAACGCATGCTGGCCTATCAGGTAACTGCGCGTGCGGCCTGGTATTGGTCGCTGTGGGGACGGCGGGAGGAGTTGACGCGGGCGTTGCACGCCCGCGTGCCGGAACTGGCGGGCGGTCGCTAGACCTTTTCCACCTGGCTGTATTCCATCATGAGGAATCACTGCATCAACGACCGCGCCGCCCGGTCAGTTCGAC
>JANXXW010000500.1 GCA_025350425.1 Rhodospirillales bacterium | reverse complement strand
CACGGTATCATGACATTCGGTGACCGCGTCACCACGGCCTCGATCGGACTATCTGGCGTGTGCCTAGACGCCAGTACGCGCACGGCATCCCGTCCGGTCAACATGCATCTCGTGCGTGCCTCGGCGACCGTCGCGTCCTCGCACAGGATCAGCGACCGTTTATTGCGGACCGTCTCGGGCATCCGTCGTTCGGTCATGATGCCTACCCTTTCCACCCAGCCCACCAATTGACATTGAGTTGGCGCGCATAACGGGTACAGCTTGGACACACTTCGCCAGGGAATACGTTGATGTCGATCAAGACCGTTCGCCGCATTGGCTTATCCCTGCTTGATTGAAGGCTGTCTTGTCGGTCAGGCCTCTCGATGCACGGGCGTCTCTCAGTGACTCAGCAGGCAGCACTTCGGGAAATGCCCGAGCAATATCCTAGTAAGGCCACCGAACGCCCATTCCTGGAGACGGGAATGGGCATAGCCACCCGCCACGACGAGTTCGGCGCGTTGCTGCTCGCACGTCAGCAGCAACTCGGCGGACACTGATGCCTCGCGTTGCAACCTCGCCTCGCCTGTGGCGGAAACGCCGTGCCGGGACAGGTATTCCGCCACGTCCCGGACAATGACCGCCGCGAGCTCCTGCTCGTTGGCTGTGCTGCACACCTGAAGTACGAGAACGCTGGCCGCTTGCTTTAGGAAAGGAAGCGCATCAATGACCGCTCGACGCGCTTCGCGGCTGTCTCTCCAGGCAACGACGACATGTTGCGTGCCGAGGTGCGACAGGCCGGGTGGCACCACCATGACAGGCCGGCCTGCCCGCATCAGGACATCGCCTGGGTCCGCGTGCCTGGATCGGCTGGCTTCGGCGCCTTCCGGTCTGCGTCCGACGACGATGAGGTCCGCCGTGCGCGCCTCGCGGGCCAGCATTTCGGAAGGATCTCCCATCATGGATCGCCAGGCGACGCGCTCATGTTTTCCGTCCGTGACGGCCCGAAACTGTCGCTCGGCCGCAGCCAGGCCCGCGCGGATTTCCAGCTCTTCGGTGGCGAGCAGGATACCGATGCCAGGTTCGGCTCCCGGCATGGCCATCAGCGGCATGAAGTCGCGCGCCGCCGCGCCGACGAGCAGCGCGTCGAACTGACGGGCCAGCGACATCGCCAGCCCGACCCGTCCCCTGTCGTCGTCATCCGCCTCGGCCTGAACGACCAGCGTCGCATAGCCCATGTCCGTGTCCCCCTGAGGTTTCCAGATCACGGCTGCGCCGTGACCGGGCCGACTGGCTGCCCGTGTTCTCGCCCGCTCGCAGCTGTCCCGACTGGAGCGGAGAGGGCCCGCAAGGCGTTCAGGATGACCGCCACGTCGATCACCTCCTGGACCAGCGCTCCCCGCACCGGCGTCAGATAACCGAACGCCGCCACGACCATGCCGATGAATGACAAGCCGACCCCGGCATAGACGCTCTGTAAAGCAATGTCGCGGGACCGGCGGGCGATGCACAGCGCATTGAGCACCCGGTCGAGCCGGTCGACCAGCAGCACGACGTCGGCGACCTCAGCCGAAGCCGCCGCGCCCTTGGCGCCCATCGCGATCCCGACATCGGCGGCGGCCAGTGCGGGCGCGTCGTTGACGCCATCGCCGACCATCATCACCGGCGCTCGCTGGCGTTCCGCCTTGATGACGCCGATCTTCTGATCGGGGGTCAGGTCAGCGCGCACTTCGTCGATCGGCAAGCCCGCGACGACCGCCTCGGCGACCGCCGCCCGGTCGCCCGACGCCAGCACGATTCGTTGTATTCCAGCGCCGCGCAGGTCTTGCAGAAGCTCCTTGGTTCCGTCCCGAAGCTCATCTGAAAACACCAAGCGACCCGCGATCCTGCCCTCGACCGCAACCGCGACCAGCACTGCGCCAGGCGGGACAGGCTGCCCTCCGCCCGCAATCTCGGCTGTCGGCCCGGCCGAACGCTCGCGGACGAAGCGAAGCCCGCCCACCACGATCCTCCGACCGCCAACCACGCCCTCGATTCCCTCGCCAGCGGTTTCGGTGACTTCGACGGGAGGAGTCAGGGCAAAACCCTTCATGCGGGCCGCCACGACAAGGGCCTGTGCGATCACATGGTTCGAGGCCTGGTCCAGCGACGCGGCGAGACACAGGATGTCGTCGGCCGAGAATTCCGGCGTGACCTCGGCCATGACCAGGCGGGCTGCGCCGTAGGTCAGGGTGCCGGTCTTGTCGATCACCAGCGTCTTGACGCGCGCCAGGTTCTCAAGTGCGCGGCCCCCCTTGATCAGGATGCCGAGTTTCGCGGCGCGCGACACCCCCGAGATGATCGCGACCGGCACCGCCAGGATCAGCGGACATGGCGTAGCTACCACCAGCACCGCAAGCGCGCGTATCGGATCTCCGGTCCATAGCCAGGCGCCGGCGGCGAGCGCCACGGTCACGCCGAGAAAAGCCATGGCGAAACGGTCGGCCAGGCGCGACATCGGCGCTTTGGATCGCTGGGCGGCCTCGACCAGTCGGACGACGCC
>JANXXW010000493.1 GCA_025350425.1 Rhodospirillales bacterium | reverse complement strand
ATTGCCGAAGAAGGCCAGTACCGCCAATGCCAGGATCAGGAACGGCAACGCTGCCTGGAAATCGATCAGCATCAGCACGGCCTGCTCGACCCAGCCACGAAAATGCGCGGCGAGGAAGCCGAGCGTGGTCCCCAGCACGGCGCTGATCGTGGTGGCGCCGAACGCGATCAGCAGCGACACCCGCACCGATACAATCAGCCGCGACAACACATCGCGCCCCAACTCGTCCGTGCCCAGAAGATGCGCCCACACGCCGCCGAACCCAACCGGGGGGGCCAGCCGGTTGCGGAGGTCGAACGCGGTGATGCTGTACGGCCGCACCGTATCGGCCAGCACCGCTACCGTCAGGATACCCACCAGCCACAACGCCGCCAGCGCCACCGCGACCGGCAACCGCCGCCGCCGCTGCTGTTTCACAACCATCGCCGGAGCGCCCACCACCGCGCTCATTACTTCGTCACCACGCGTAGCCGGGGATCGAGAACGCCGTACAACAAATCTACCACCAGGTTCGAACAAACCATCGTCGATGCCACCAGGAGCAGGATGGTCTGTACCACTGCCAGGTCACGGTTGGAGACAGCGATTACCAGCAACCGCCCCACGCCGGGCCAGCTGAACACGCTCTCCACCACCACAGCGCCCGCGATCAGGCTGCCCACCATGAAGCCGACGATGGTCACCGTCGGGATGGCCGCGTTCGGCAGCGCGTGGCGGCGCACGACGGTATGCCAGGGAACACCCTTGGCACTCGCCGCCCGAATGTAGGGCTGCCCCAAAACCTCAAGCATCGCGCTGCGGGTAAACCGCGCCAGAATCGCCGCACCACCAGCGCCGAGCGTGATTACGGGCAGGACGACGCTGCTCCAGCTCTCCTGCCCGCCCGAGGGAAGCCAACGCAACTGGACCGAAAACACCAGCACCAGCACCAGCCCCAGCACGAAGCTCGGCACCGTGAAGCCCGCCGTCGCCAGCGCCATGACAGCACGATCGATCCAGCCGTTGCGGTGCAGCGCCGCAAAGATGCCAGAAGGAATGCCGATGCAAAGCTTGAGCAACAGCGCCGTCACCGTCAGCGCCAGCGTCGCCGGGATACGCTCCGCCACCACAGTCAGTGCCGAGCGCCCGTCGCGCATGGACTGCCCCATGTCGCCCTGCGCGACAGCGCCGAAATAGTGCAGATATTGCTGCCAGATCGGCAGGTCGAGACCATAGGCGTGGCGGAACGCGGCGATCGCCTCGGCAGGCGCATCGGGCGACATGATGATCAGCGCGGGGTCGCCGGACAGCCGCAGCACCACAAAAGCAAACGTCACCACCAGCACGATGGTCAGCGCGGCGCGGCCCACGCGTATCGCGACAAAGCGCAACATCAGCCGCGTGCCAGATGGCAGGCGACCGCGCGACCGTCGGCGCGGACATCAAGCGTTGGCGTCTCGGCGCGGCACCTCGCCACCACCACCGGACAGCGCGGATGGAACGCGCATCCGGCGGGCCGGTCGGCCGGGTTCGGTGGGTCGCCCGCGAGAATGGCGTGCGGCTTGCTCCCGCCTGGGATGGCCGCCACGAGGGCACGCGAATAGGGATGCGCGGGATCGGTGAAGATCGCATCGGGGTCGCCGCGCTCGATCACGCGGCCGAGATACATGACCGCAACCTCGTGGCTGACCTGCCGAACCACGCGAAGGTCGTGGCTGATAAACAACATGGCGATGCCGTGCGACTCCTGGAGGTCGGTCAGCAGGTTCACGATCTGCGCCTGGATGGACACGTCGAGCGCCGAAACCGGTTCGTCGCATACCAACAGCGCAGGCCCCGCCGCCAGCGCTCGCGCCAGTACCGCCCGCTGCCGCTGCCCGCCCGAAAGCGCGTGCGGGTGCCGCGCCGCCTGGTCCGGCCGCAACCCGACCGAGGCCAGCAGCGTCGCCACCCGGTCTGCCCGCTCGCCGGCATCGCCGATCCCGTGGATCACGAGCGGCTCGGCGATCTGGCGCGCCACTGGAAGCCGCCGGTCGAGCGCCCCGAGCGGGTCTTGCGGCACCAGTTGCATCTGCGCCCGCAAGGCGCGCCACGCGGCCCCGCCTGGTGGCGGCATGGCGGCGCCGGCGAAGGTCACCGTCCCCGAATCCGGGGTCTCCAGCCCCAGCGCCAGCCGCCCCGTGGTGGATTTGCCGCAGCCGGACTCGCCCACCACGCCGAGCGTGCGACCTGCCGACACCTCCAGGCTCACCCCATCCACGGCGTGCACCATCACAGCGCGCCCAAGCCATCCCCGACGCATGGGATACCCGCGTGCGACGCTGTCCAACGCGAGCAGCGTCATGCCGCTGCCCGGATACAGGCCACGCGGCGATCTTCGCCACGCAGGTTCGGTACGGAAACGTCACAGGCCTCGATCCGCTTCGGGCAACGCGGCGCGAAAGCGCAGCCGGGCGGCATCGCCCAGGGTTCCGGCACCCGGCCTGGAATCGCGGTCAGCCGGAGGCGCGGCCCGGTCAGCGGCGGCAAAGCGCCCATCAGCCCTGTCGTGTAGGGATGGCGTGGTCCCGCGAACAGCGCGCCCGCCTGGGCTTCCTCCACGATACGCCCCGCATACATCACGCACACGCGCTCGCACATCTCAGCCACAACACCGAGGTCGTGGCTGATCAACACCAGCGCCATTCCGTGCTCGCGCTGCAAGCGGCGCAGCAGGTCCAGGATCTGCGCCTGGATCGTCACGTCGAGCGCCGTGGTCGGCTCGTCCGCGATCAGCAACTCGGGCCGCCCGGCCAGCGCCGTCGCGATCATCACGCGCTGGTTCTGGCCGCCGGACATCTCGTGCGGATACGCCGTCATGCGGTTGCGGGCGTCGGGGATGCCGACTTCGTCGAGCAGCCGCAGCGCCTCCGCCGTAGCGGCGCCACCGGACAGCCCGCGATGCAGCGTGACCGCCTCGCTCACCTGTCGGCCGATTCGGTGCACCGGGTTAAGGGCGCTCGCGGGGTCCTGGAAGATCATCGCCACCCTCCCGCCACGGACACGCTCCAGCACCGAGGCCGGGGCACCCACCAGTTCCCGCCCGTCCAGCGTGGCGCTGCCACCGACCGTGGCGCTGTTGGGCAACAGGCCAAGCACCGCGAGCCACGTCACCGATTTACCGCAGCCGGATTCGCCCACCAGCCCCAGCGTCTCCCCAGCACCGACCGTAAGATCGATGCCGAGCAGCGCCGGAGTGCCGTTGAACGCAACCGACAGGCCGCTGATGCGAATCAACGGCGAAGCGGATGGGACGACCGTCAAGCCCAATTGGTCGCTCGGAAATCCATGGCGAAGGTTGGCGCCGCCTTCCACTTCAGCGCTTTCGGCTTGGCCGTGAACGTCGCGTTCTGGTGCAGCACTGTAAAAGCGGGGTCCTCCCGCTCGCAGATTTGCAGCATGCGGGCAAAGATCGCGTGGCGGCGCGGGCGGTCCGTAGAGGACTCCATCTCGACGCTGAGCGTATTCATCTCTGGGTTGGTCCACTCGCCGTATTGCTGCTGCTCGCCGTTCGGGCCGTGCTGGCTGACGATCGAGGATACCGGATCGTTGAAGCTGGCGCTGTTGGACCAGTCGTGGATACCACGCGTCTCACCGCGCTCGAAGATCTGTGACCAGTTCTCCTTGATGCCGATCTGCACGTTCAACCCGACCTCTTTCCACATCTCCACCAACACCTGCGCGTTTGCCACCTGATTGGTGTAGTAGTTGTTCAGCAGGCGATAGGGAATGGGATCGCCCTTGTACCCAGATGCGCGTAGCAGCTCGCGCGCCTTGGCCGGGTTGAATTCGGGCACCGTCCAGCCCTGCACATACATGCTGTCATAGAACGGCCATTGCAGGCCGGCGGGCACGATGGTCTTGCCTGCCCAGAGAGTGTCCACAATCGTCTGCCGGTCGATCGCGTGCGTCATCGCCTGACGGACTCTGGGATCGCGCAGTTGCGCGTGGTTCTTGTCGAACGTGGTGATCCGCATGTTCGGGATCACGCCGCCCAACACCTCGAACGCCGGATGCTTCTCGATTTCGGTGATCTGGTCTGGCGGTATATCGCACGCGAACTGATACTCGCCTGCAAGCAACCCGTTCACCCGGCCACTGACTTCCGGTATTTCCACAAACCGCAATGTGCGGATCGGCGGGCGTCCGCCCCAATACTCGTCATGCGCGTCCAGGATCAGCATGTTGTCCGGGCGATACTCGCGAACCTTGTATGGCCCTGTGCCGACCGGCTTGCGTGCGTAGTCAAGCCAGCTTGCTGCCTCCTCGAAGGCACGGCCCGAGATGATACCGCTCGACGTGGTCGAGAGCCGGCCTTCAAGCGTCACGTCGGGCGTCGCGTTGACAAAGCGTACGGTGTATTTGTCGACGATATCCACTCGGTCCAGTGCCGGCCAGAAACGGCGTGCGACCGGCGGAACCTCGGCGGGCAACTGCTTGGTGCGGGCGGTGGTGATC
>JANXXW010000490.1 GCA_025350425.1 Rhodospirillales bacterium | reverse complement strand
GTACGGCCGTCCGTTAGAAACCCTGCTGGCGACCTGGGGCCTGTCGCTCGTGCTGCAACAGGCGGTGCGCTCGATCTTTGGGCCGACCAATCGCGAGGTGAGCACGCCGGGCTGGATGAGCGGGGCGACGCAATGGGGCGGCGTCACCATCACCTATAACCGGTTGTATATCATCGTGTTCGCCGTGATCGTGGTGGGGGCGCTGATGGCAGCACTCCGGTTCACCTCGCTTGGCCTGCGGATGCGCGCGGTCACGCAGAACCGGCGTATGGCCGCCGCCATGGGCATTCGCACGCCCTGGATCGACGCACTGACGTTCGGGCTCGGTTCCGGTGTCGCGGGGATGGCTGGGGTGGCGTTGAGCCAGATCGATAACGTGAGCCCCAATTTGGGCCAGGGCTACATCATCGACAGCTTCATGGTCGTGGTGTTCGGCGGAGTGGGCAATCTTTGGGGCACCGTCGTGAGCGCGCTGACGCTCGGCATCGTCAGCAAGTTCCTGGAGCCGGTGGCGGGTGCCGTGCTCGGTAAAATCGTGGTGCTGGTGCTGCTGATCCTGTTCATCCAACGCAAGCCGCGCGGGATGTTCCCGCTCAAGGGCCGGGCGGTGGAGGCATGAGCCGCGCCGGCACCATCATCTGCCTCGTTATCGTGATCGGCGGGGCCGTGCTGATGGCGGCGCTCAATTTGGGGACCGGTCCAGATTCGGCGGTGCATGTGCCGACCTACGTGGTGTCGTTGTTCGGGAAATATCTTTGCTTTGCGATTCTGGCGCTGGCGCTCGATCTTGTGTGGGGGTTTGCCGGCATCCTGAGCCTCGGCCACGCCGCGTTCTTTGCGCTCGGGGGCTACGCGATGGGAATGTATCTGATGCGCGAGATCGGCGCGCGCGGTGTGTACGGCAATCCTCTGCTGCCGGATTTCATGGTGTTCCTGAACTGGAAGGAATTGCCGTGGTACTGGTACGGCTTCGAGAACCCGGCTTTCGCCATCGTGATGGCGATGGTCGTGCCAGGGGTGCTCGCCCTGGTGTTCGGCTGGCTGGCGTTCCGCAGCCGGGTTTCGGGCGTCTATCTTTCGATCATCACGCAGGCGCTGACCTATGCGTTGCTGCTGGCGTTCTTCCGCAACGATATGGGCTTCGGCGGCAATAACGGCATGACCGATTTCAAGGACATGTTCGGCCTGCCGTTGCAGGCGGACGCCACGCGCTCCGGGCTGCTGGTCGCCACGGCGATCGTGCTTGGAGGCGCCTTGGTGCTGTCGCGCGGCGTGGTGACGAGCCGCTTCGGCAAGGTGCTGGTCGCGGTGCGCGACTCCGAAAGCCGGACGCGGTTCCTGGCTTACCGGCCCGAGAACTACAAGCTGTTCGTGTTCGTGCTGAGCGCGGTCATGGCCGGTATCGGCGGCGCGCTATACGTGCCGCAGGTCGGTATCATCAACCCGAGCGAGTTCTCGCCGGCCAATTCCATCGAGGCGGTGATCTGGGTCGCGGTTGGCGGGCGCGGCACGTTGGTGGGCGCCATCCTCGGCGCGGTGCTGGTCAATTTCGGCAAGACATACCTGACTGGCGCGCTGCCAGAGGTGTGGCTGTTCGCTCTCGGGTTCCTGTTCATCCTGGTCACGCTGCTGCTGCCGAAGGGGATCATCGGGTTGTTCGCCAAACGCCAGGCACGCCGCGAGGTCTCGCCCACACCCGAATTGATGCAACCGGCGGAGCCCGCGGAATGAGCGGCGTGATCGGAGAAAACGCGGAGACCGTACTGTATCTGGACGGCGTTTCGGTCAGCTTCGACGGCTTCAAGGCGCTGAACTCCCTGTCTCTCGTGCTGACGCCCGGAGAGATGCGCGCGGTGATCGGGCCGAACGGTGCCGGCAAAACCACGATGATGGACGTGATCACCGGCAAGACCCGGCCCGATGAAGGCCGCGTGATATTCGGCCGGGATATCGACCTCACCAAGCTGGACGAACCCGCTATCGCGACACTCGGCATTGGGCGCAAATTCCAGAAACCTACCGTGTTCGAGCCGCACACCGTCTGGGACAACCTGCTCCTTGCCTTGTCCGGCGACCGCCGGCCGCGCTTCACGCTTTGGGCGCGTGAGACGAGCGAGGAACAGGATAGGATCGAGGCAATCCTGAAAACGATCCGTCTTGGCGACGCCCGCCGCCGCCTCGCGGGCGACCTCAGTCATGGGCAGAAACAATGGCTGGAGATCGGCATGCTGCTGGCGCAGGAGCCGCAATTGCTGCTGGTGGACGAGCCGGTGGCGGGGATGACGGATTCCGAGACGGCGCAGACCGCCGACCTGCTGCGCGAGATCAATCGCACCCGCAGTGTGGTGGTGGTGGAGCACGACATGGCGTTCGTCCGCGCGCTGAACGTGAAGGTGACGGTGCTGCATGAGGGATCGGTACTGTCGGAAGGCACCATCGACCATGTCAGCGAGGACCCGCGCGTGGTGGAGGTCTATCTTGGACGCTGATCGCACATGAGCACGCTCGAAATTCGCGATGTCGACCTTCATTACGGCGCGGCCATCGCGTTGCGGCGCGTATCGCTGACGGCGGAAACCGGGGCGATCACCTGCCTGCTCGGGCGCAACGGGGTGGGCAAGACAAGCCTGCTGCGCGCAGTGACCGGCGTTCACGCGGTATCCTCCGGCAAGATCATGTGGGACGGCCAGGATATCACCCGGCTGCCGACCTATGATCGGGCTAAACGCGGCATCGCCTATGTACCGCAGGGGCGTGACGTGTTCCCGTTGCTCACGGTGCGGGAGAATTTGGAGACCGGGTTCGCCGTGCTGCCGCGCGGCAGGCGGCGCCTGCCGGACGACATCTTCGACCTGTTCCCCATCCTGAAGACCATGCTGGGCCGTCGCGGCGGCGACCTGTCGGGCGGCCAGCAGCAGCAGCTCGCCATCGCGCGCTCGCTGGTGACGCGGCCGAAGCTGCTGGTGCTGGACGAGCCGACCGAGGGCATCCAGCCCTCGATCATCAAGGATATCGGGCGCGTCATCGACCAGCTCGCGGCGCGCGGCGACATGGCGATATTGCTGGTCGAGCAGTATTTCGAATTCGCCCGCAACCTCGCCTCCGCCTATGTCGTCATGCAGCGCGGCGAGGTCGTTTTGAGCGGACGCCAGAGCGAGATGGACGAGGCGACGGTGCGCACCTATCTGACGGTCTGAGCCAGGGGAAGG
>JANXXW010000478.1 GCA_025350425.1 Rhodospirillales bacterium | reverse complement strand
CACACTGAAGCCCAGGGCGGCGGAGACATACGGGCCGAGCGGCACGCCCAGCATATCCGCACCAAAAAATACCAGAAAAAGTTGCAGCAGCAGCGGCGTGCCTTGGAATAGCCGGATGTAGCCGATCGCAATCCAGCGTGCCGCGCGGCTACCGGACACGCGCAGCAGCGCGATCGCGATGCCGATGATGCCACCTCCGATGCTGGCCATCACCGACAGCGCGATGGTCCAACGCAGCGCCAGCAGCAGGAACTCGAAATCACCGAGGTTGAGCGTCCTCATCGGCTGGCTACCTTGCGGCCGAAGGCCAACCGCTCCAGCACCGCGAATAGAAGACTGAACAGCAGCGAGAGGCAAAGATAGATGACGGCCGCAGTGATGAACGACTCGAACGGGCGGAAGGTGCGGGACTGCACATCCTGCGCTGCCGCGGTCAGTTCGTCGGCCGAGATGACCGAGACCACGGACGAGTTGAGCATGAGAAGGATGAACTGGCTGCCCAGCGGCGGCATCACGACCCGCAGCGCCTGGGGCAGCACGATCAGGCGGAAGATGGGAAAGGTGCCGAGGCCTAGCGCGCCCGCCGCCTCGATCTGCCCACGCCCGATACTCTCGATGCCGGCGCGCACGATCTCGATCGTGTAGGCGCTGCCGTTCAGCACCAGGGCGAGCAGGGCTGCTTGGTTGGCGTCAAACCGAAGGCCGAGGCCAGGCAGGCCGAAATACAGCAGGAAAATCTGAACCAGGAACGGCGTGTTCCGGATCACCTCCACGTAGCCGCCCACGAGCATCCGGAGCCAACGCGGGCCCGATGTCCGGGCGAATGCGCCAAACACCGCGAATACCAGGCTGAACACCATAGCAAGCGCCGATAGTCGGAGCGTCAACACAGCGCCCCAGAGCAATTCGTTACGGGCGTCCCATATATTCCCGAAATGAAAAACGTAGTCCAACTGTTCGGCCTCTGGGTCGTTTGTGGCTCTGTGATGCAGCGTACATACGACGGCAAGGGAATCAAGCGATGACGAAACGATGAGCGGCCGTTACCTCGTCACTGGCGGCGCCGGCTTCGTCGGCAGCCATCTGGTTGCGGCGTTGCTGGATCGCGGCGACAAA
Organism: Rhodospirillales bacterium; assembly: GCA_025350425.1. Lineage (GTDB taxonomy): Bacteria > Pseudomonadota > Alphaproteobacteria > Acetobacterales > Acetobacteraceae > JANXTF01. The sequence continues at coordinate 10,329 of JANXXW010000478.1, read as the reverse complement.
TGTGTTGTGCTGGATAACTACAGCACCGGCCACCGCGGCGGCGTGCTGCCTGACGCGCACGCCATCGAACTTGATCTCGTGGACGTTGCCGCACTGGACCGCGTGCTGGCGGATGGACCGTGGGACGCGGTGTTCCACTTTGCGGCGCTGTCCCTGGTGGGCGAAAGCATGCGCGAGCCGATGCGCTATCTCGGCGATAATTACGGCAATGGTGTACGCCTGGTCGACGCCTGTGTGCGCCATGGCGTGAATCGCTTTGTACTGTCCTCCACCGCCGCGTTATTCGGCCGCCCGACCACGCCACGCCTCGACGAGGAGTCTCCGATCGAGCCGGTGTCGCCCTATGGCGAAAGCAAGTGGCTGATCGAGCGGGCCTTGGCCTGGGCCGACCGCATTCACGGGCTTCGTTACGCTACCTTGCGTTATTTCAATGCCGCCGGTTCCGATCCGGCCGGGCGGTTAGGCGAGGCGCATAACCCCGAAACTCATCTTATTCCATTGGTGATCGACACGGCGCTAGCGCGTCGCCCGGAACTCGTGGTGTTCGGCAACGACTACGACACGCCTGATGGGACATGCATCCGCGACTACGTCCACGTAGCCGATCTCGCCGACGCGCATCTCCTGGCGTTGACGCAACTCGACCGGGGCAGCGTGGCCTACAACCTAGGCAACGGGGGTGGCGCGTCGGTGATGGAGGTGATCCGGTCGGTGGAACGGGTCTCGGGACTGCAGGTGCCATACCGCATCACGGGCCGCCGAGCGGGTGATCCGGCCATTCTGGTCGCCGACCCCGGCCGTATCGTGCGCGAGACCGGCTGGTCACCCCGGTTCGCGGCCTTGGACGATATTGTCCGCACGGCCTTCGCATGGCGGTCGGCGCATCCCTTCGGCTACGACAACTCCGACACGAAGCCGGCCAGTCCGGCCTGACGCGATACGGCGCACCGGGCCGCGTGCAGGATGGCCCGGACCTCGGCGACCGCTTCCTCGAACACGTGGTTGACCACCACGTAGTCGAACTCGCCGGCATGGCTCATTTCGGCCCGCGCCGCGTCCATCCGGCGGGTGATTTCCACGGCGTCGTCGCCCCGCCGACGCAGCCGCGCGTCCAACTCATGGTGCGACGGCGGCAACAGGAACAACCCGACCGTGTCAGCAGGCAGCGCGGCGCGAATCTGACGATGGCCTTGCCAATCAATGTCGAACAGCACGTCGCGGCCAGCGGCCAGCGCCGCTTCGACGGGCGCGCGTGGCGTGCCGTAGGTGCGGCCGAATACGCTGGCCCACTCCAGCAATTCGTCGCCTGCGATCATGACGTCGAATTGCGGCTGGCTACGGAAGAAGTAATGCACACCCTCCCGCTCCCCCGCGCGGGGCGCGCGGGTAGTGGCGCTGACTGAAAGCGACAGCCGGGTTTCGGAGGCCAGCAAAGCGCGGGTGACCGAACTTTTGCCAGCCCCCGAAGGTGCCGAAACGACGAGGCAGATACCCCGGCGCGAAATCATACCCCGTTAAGCGGCCTCGAAGTTCTTCTCGAACTTCTTGCGCGTATGCGGGTCGAGGTAGCGCTTGCGGAGGCGAATGGCACTTGGTGTCACCTCGACCAGCTCGTCCTCTTCAATGTAGGCGATCGCCTGCTCCAGGCTCATGCGGCGCGGCGGAATTAGCAACATCGCTTCGTCCTTGCCGGCGGCCCGGATGTTGGTGAGCTTCTTTTCCTTGATGCAGTTTACATCTAGATCGTTCTCACGCGAATGCTCACCCAGGATGAGCCCCACGTAGACCTTGGCGCCCGGATCGATGAACAGCGTGCCGCGCTCCTGGAGATACCACAGGGAATACTGCACCGCCTCGCCGTCGGAGTTCGAGATCAGCGAGCCATTGCGGCGACCCTCAATCACACCTTTCCAGGGCGCGTATCCGTCGAACAGCCGGTTCATGATGCCAGTACCGCGCGTGTCGGTTAGGAACTCACCGTGATAGCCAATCAGGCCGCGGCTTGGCATCTTGAAGGTCAGGCGGACTTTGCCACCGCCGGACGGACGCATGTCCTGCATCTCGCCCTTTCGCTTGCTCATCTTCTCCACGACGATGCCGGAATAGGGCTCGTCCACGTCCACCAGAACCTCCTCCATCGGCTCCTCACGCTCGCCCGTTTCCGGGTTGACGCGGGTAAGCACGCGGGGGCGGCCGATGGCCAGCTCGAAGCCTTCGCGACGCATCGTCTCGATCAGCACGCCTAGCTGAAGCTCGCCACGTCCAGCGACCTCGAAGGCGTCCGTCTCATTGCTCTCGGTGATCTTGATCGCGACATTGCCTTCAGATTCCCGCAACAGGCGGTCACGAATCTGGCGCGAGGTCACTTTCTTGCCTTCACGGCCACCGAGCGGGCCATCATTGACGCGGAACGTCATGGCCAATGTCGGTGGGTCGACCGGGATCGCGTAAAGCGGCGACGTAACCTCGGGCGAGCATAGGGTATCAGGAATGGTGCCCTCGGTAAGCCCGGCGACCGCGATAATATCACCGGCCTCGGCTTCCTCGATGGTCACGCGCTCGAGGCCACGGAAGCCCATCAGCTTGGTCAGCCGCCCGGTTTCCACCACGGTGCCATCCTGGCGCAGCACCTTGAGCGGCATATTCAGACGCGCGCGCCCCTGCTCCAGCCGCCCGGTCAGCACCCGGCCGAGGAAGTTGTCATAGTCGAGGATGCTGGCGACCATGGCGAACGGCGCGTCGAGGTCGCGCACCGGCGACTTCACATGGCTGAGCATCAGGTCAAACATGGCGTCAAGGTTCTTGCGCGGACCGTCCAGCGTGGTGTCTGCCCAGCCCTGGCGACCGGACGCGAACAGCATCGGGAAATCCAGCTGTTCGTCGTTCGCGTCGAGTGCCGCGAACAAGTCGAACATTTCGGTGTGAACCTCGTCGGACCGGGCGTCCTGGCGATCGACCTTGTTCACCACCACCATCGGCTTCAGGCCGCGCTGAAGCGCCTTGCCCAGCACGAACTTGGTCTGCGGAAGCACGCCCTCGGCGGCATCGACCAGGATGATCGCACCATCCACCATGTTCAGGATGCGCTCCACCTCACCGCCGAAATCGGCGTGGCCGGGGGTATCGACGATGTTGATCCGCGTGCCTTTCCAGTCAACGCTGGTGCACTTGGCGAGAATGGTGATCCCGCGCTCACGTTCGAGGTCATTTCGGTCGAGTGCTCGCTCGGCCACTTGCTGGTGTTCGCGGAAGGCACCGGACTGCTTGAGCAGTTGGTCGACCAGAGTGGTCTTGCCGTGGTCGACGTGAGCTATGATCGCAATGTTGCGAATATCCATGGGTTCGCCTGGCTTCTTGTGGGGCAGCATCCGGAAACGCGAGCGGGCGCCGGATGCGCCCTAATGTTGCAACGCACACATACCTAAACAGCGCGCCGGATGCGAGCCCGAAAAGCGAATGCCCGCCGCGCATGGCGCGACGAGCATTCCCAAGCCGCTGTAATGGGTCGGATCAGTGCGAGGCGAGCGCCTCCGAGATCATCTGATTGGCTCCTGCGGAGTCACCCCGGCCCAGCGCCATCCTGGCGGCCGACACCTGCTTGACCATAGGATCGGTGCTCGGGCCCATCATGCCCGGCATCACGGGCCCATCGAGAAGCCTAGTCTCGGCGCGCTCCAGAGCTTCCTGGGCTACCCCGGTACGCCGCTGGCGAATAGCCTGTTGGGCCGCCGCGAGAAGCTGTTGCGGCGAGGCACCGGCGGCTACCGAGGGCGCCGGAAAATGCGGAGCGACGGTCGAGCCCATTGTACCGCCCGCTATATTGCTGGCGCGGTCCGAGGCTGGCCCGGACATACCCGTGCCGACCCGCTTACCGGCAGGACTATCCACACCCGAGTTCTGCATATTCGGAATCGAGCGGTAGGTGGTGCCGGGCGCCGGACTGACGATGCCGGAGTTCTGTCCGTTGGTAACCGAACCCATGGGTCGGCCCGGATCGGTGACCGTTACCCCCGTGTTCCGCTGGTTAGTGATCGAGTCGGTGGTGGTGACCTGGGCATAGGCCGGCGCTCCCAGCGCCAGCAACAAGGTCGATGCAAGCAGTACGTTCTTCATATTGATTCTCCTGGTTGATGTCGGGATACAAGCAATCAATTCGGGACCCGCGCTTTCGCTGTCGCGGCATCCTCGTCCAGGTCCGCAACCAACTCAGCAGCGCCGCTAGGGTCCAGTTTCTTGGCTTTCTCTATCAGCGTCTCAGCTTGGGACTCGTTTCCCAGCTCAAGCTGATCGAGCGCCTTCTCCGTAAGGTTGCGCGCCTCTTCGTGCTTGTCAGTCGCAGACATTCCCTGTTTCCTTGATCGCGTAACGGATTAACAGGATTAAGCCCTGGTGGTTCCCCGTTCATCAGGCCGTGGCGAGCCGCCCAGGGTTCAATATCTCGTCCAGCCGTTCGTCCGTCATCAGAAGCGTCTCGCGCGCCAGTTCACGGACGGTACGATTCTCTGTCAGCGCCCGATGGGCCAGCGCGGCCGCACGCTCGTAGCCGATGATCGGCACGAGAGCGGTGACGGTGGATACGCTGTTCTCGATATGGCGGGCACAGTTGTCCAACCGGGGCTCCAGACCGACGATGCAGCGGTCGGTGAAGATGCACACGGCGTTGGCCAGCAGTTGCAGGCTGCCCAGGATGTTGTGGGCGATCAGTGGCTCGAACGCGTTTAGCTGCAACTGGCCGGCCTCGGCGGCCATGGTGACGGCCAGATCGTTGCCGATGACCTGGAAGCAGACAAGATTCAGCACCTCAGGGATCACCGGGTTGACCTTGCCCGGCATGATCGAGGAACCAGGCTGCATCGCCGGCAGGGAATACTCGCCGATGCCGCCGCGCGGGCCGGAGGACAATAGCCGCAGGTCGTTGGCGATCTTGGATAGCTTGGTCGCGATCCGCTTCAGCACGCCCGAGAACATGACGAACCCGCCCATATCCCAACTCGCCTCCACCAGATTGGCCGACTGCTCCAAGGCGAAGCCGGAGATGCGGGCGAGTTCGGCGATGGCGAGCGGCCCGTAGGCGGGGTCTGCGTTGATCCGGGTGCCGATTGCCGTGCCGCCCAAATTGACCTCGCACAACAGGCGCCGGGCCTCGACCAATCTCTGGATGTCCTCGCGAATGGTGGCCGCATAGGCCCCGAGTTCCTGCCCGACCGTCATTGGCACCGCGTCCTGCAACTGGGTGCGGCCAAGCTTCACGACATGAGCGTGTTTCTCGGCCTTGCGCTCGAACGCCACTGCAAGAAGATCGAGCGCCTTGGACAAGGCGTCCGTGGAGAGCAACACGGCGACACGCACCGAGGTCGGGTAGGTGTCGTTGGTGGATTGCGACATGTTCACGTCGTCGTTCGGATGAAGCGCCGCGACGTCATCGCGCCCGAGCCCCATCAATTCCAGCCCACGATGGCTCAGCACCTCGTTGATGTTCATGTTGGACGATGTGCCGGCGCCGCCCTGGAACACGTCGATCGGGAAATGCTCGTGCAGCTTGCCGTCGATCACTTCCTGCGCCGCCTCGAAGATAGCCGCGCATTTCGCGTCCGAAAGCTTGCCGAGATCGCGGTTGGCGAGTGCCGCGGCCTGTTTCACCATTGCCAGGGCGCGGATCAGTGAAGGATAGTGGGAGATCGGCACGCCGGAGATCGGGAAATTGGCCACCGCGCGAGCGGTCTGCGCGCCGTAATAGGCGTCCAGTGGCACGGCGACCTCACCAAGGCTGTCATGCTCGGTGCGGAACATGGTGGGCTGGATCATTGGGCGGTCTCCCTTTGACGAAGTCCTATCACGCTTGCCGTTACCGGACGAAACTGCCATGGCCACCGGATGCCGAACGATCTCGCGACTCTGGCTGCCGTGATAGCCGCCGTTATCGCACTCATCTCGTTATTCTTTTTGTTGCGCCAAAGCAGCGAATTACAGCGTCTCCGCATGCTGGCTGAACAGGCCCTTGCCGGCCAACGCGGCGAGGGCGAGACGCTTCGATTGTCGCTGGCGGGCACCGAGCGCGCGTTGACCTCGGCGCTCCAGGCCGGCACCACGGACGCCATGGGCCGCGCCATTGCCGGCATCCAGGCGGCGACGCTGACGGTAGGCACCGCGTCCGACAAGCTGCGTGCTGAGGTATCGGCCACCCTGGGCGACCTCCGCACGGCACTGGAGGCACGCCTGCGGGAGATGCGCGAGGGCAACGAGGCCAAGCTGGGTGAAATCCAACGCACGGTGAACGAGCAACTGCACCAGGCGGTCGAGAAGCAGATGACGGCGAGCTTCGCCCGTGTCGCGGATCAGTTTACCGCGGTGCAGAAGGCCATGACCGATGTGCAGGCCGTCACCGCGCAGATCGGCGACATCAAGCGGCTGTTCGGAAACGTGAAGACACGCGGCGGCTGGGGCGAGACGCAGGTGCGTGCGATGCTCGACGACATCCTGCCGGCGGGCGCCTACGAGACCAACTGGAAACCCCGCACCGATAGCGACGACGTGGTGGAGTTCGCGGTGATCATGCCCCAGCGCGGCGGCGTGGCACCTCGCCTACCGATCGATTCGAAGTTTCCGCTGGAGGATTACGAACGCATCCTGGCAGCCGCCGACGCGGGAGATGCCGAAGCCGAGCGGGTGGCGAGGCGGGGACTTGAAAGGCGCATCCGCGAGGAAGCACGCCGGATCTGCAAGAAGTACATCTGTCCGCCCGCCACGGTGGAGTTTGCGGTGATGTACCTGCCGACCGACGGGCTGTATGTGGAGATCGCCCGCGCGCCCGGCCTGATCGACGAACTCGGCCGGCTGCATAAGGTGCTGGTGCTCGGCCCGACCATGTTCCCGGCCCTGCTGCGGACCATTCATCTCGGCCATGTCACGTTGTCCATCGAGCAGCGGGCCGATGAGATCGGAACTTTGTTGGCCGCCACCCGGACGGAGATGGTAAAGATGGACAAGGTTCTGGAACGTCTTGCCAAGCAAGCCGGCACATTCAGCTCGACCATCGACGATGCTCGCGTCCGGACCCGCGCGGTGGATCGGCGGCTACGCGGACTTGAACTGATGGAGCCGAGTGCGGCCGAAAGGCTACTCGGCACCGAATTCGAGGACGAGACCACGCCTTTGCTACCCCACCTGAGCCCAGATTAAGGAACGCTCCATGTCCGCCGATGATATCAGCTACGTCGCAGCCTACGCCGCCGAAACTCTCGCGGTCACCCAGGCCTTCGCCGCAGACCGCGAGAACCAGGAGTTGCTGGTTACGATGGGCGACGTCGTCACGCGCGCCATGCGCGACGGTCACAAGCTGCTGGTAGCCGGCAATGGCGGCAGTGCTGCGGACGCGCAGCATATCGCGGCCGAGTTTGTCTCCCGTTTGATGTACGACCGGGCGCCGCTGCCGAGCATCGCCCTCACCACCGACACCTCGGGGTTGACGGCCATCGGCAACGACTACGGCTTCGAGATGATCTTCGAGCGTCAGGTCCTGGCACTCGGCCAGAAGGGTGACGTGTTCCTCGGCATATCCACCTCGGGCCGCTCGCCGAACATCGTGAGGGCCTTGATCGCGGCGCGCGAGCGTGGCGTGATCACGATGGGTTTTGCCGGGGCGCATGGCGGGGCGATGGCCGAGCATTGCGATTATCTGTTCCGCGCGCCATCGACCAAGACGGTGCTGATCCAGCAGATCCATATCACCGCCGCCCATCTGGTGTGCGCGCTGGTCGAGCGCGCCATGTTCCCCGTCCACGCCGCCGCGGAGTAACGGTGTCGGTCCCGCGCGACGCCACCGTCCGCCAATGCGCGGTGCTCGTTGGCGGGCTCGGGACCCGGCTCGGCGCGATCACGGCCGACACGCCGAAGCCGATGCTGGATGTGGGCGGACGGCCGTTCCTGTTCTGGCTGCTGCGTGAACTCAGTCGGTTCGGCGTGGAGGAGGTATTACTCCTCACCGGCCATCTATCGGACCGGGTGACCGCCGAGATCAGTGGGATCGCGGAAATGCTGCCTCGCCGAGTGACGATCGGCATTTCGCAGGAGCCGGTGCGCGCCGGCACCGGCGGGGCGCTTTTCCATGCCCGGGACCGGCTCCACGACCGTTTCCTGCTCTGCAACGGCGACAGCCTGCTGGATGCCAACCTTGCCAACCTGCTCGCGGCCGGGCGGCTCGATCCGCCAGAGGCCGTGGGCCGGTTGCTGCTGCGTCGCCTGCCAGACACGTCGCGCTACGGCACCGTTCATGCCGAAGGAGACCGCATCACCGCGTTTCGCGAGAGGGGTGTTGCGGCGGAGCCTGGGTTAATCAACGCCGGCATCTACCTACTCGACCGCCGGGTTCTGGACGAGGTCACCGAGGTTTGCTCGCTGGAAGCCGACATACTGCCACGCCTCGCGGCGCGCGGCGCGTTACGCGGCACATCGACCGAAGGCTGGTTCATCGACATCGGAGTGCCGAACGACCTGGCCCTCGCCCGGCGGGAACTCGCCACCCGGATGCGCCGCCCGGCCGTGTTCCTCGACCGCGACGGAACCATCAACGTCGATCATGGCTGGGTCGGGACGCGCGATCGCTTCGAGTGGATCGACGGAGCATGGGAAGCCATCCGCATGGCGACCGAGGAGGGACGGCACGTATTCATCGTCACCAACCAGTCCGGCGTGGCGCGGGGGCATTACGACGAAGCGGCGGTCGAAGCGCTGCATCGATGGGTGGCCGAGGAAGTGCGCCGCGCGGGCGGCACGATCGACGACGTGCGGTATTGCCCGGACCACCCTGACGCCGTGGTGCCCGCCTATCGACGGACCAGCAACTGGCGCAAGCCGGGCGCGGGCATGATCCTCGATCTCATACGCGCCTGGGACGTGGATGCCGCGGGCAGCTTTATGGTGGGTGACCAGCCGAGCGACATCGACGCCGCCAAGGCTGCGGGCATCGCGGGTCATCTTTTCGCGGGCGGAAACCTCGCTGATTTCATAGCGCCCCTTCTGGCCGGATTATCGACGTGAACGATCAGGTGTCTGGCGGCGAGATGCTCACCGGCAACCTGGACAGCGTGTCAGAGGACGGATTCCTGATCGGATGGTGCTTCCTACCGTCCGAGCCGAACAGCCGCCGCCGCCTTGCCGTCGAGTTGAACGGACTTCAGATCACGGTAGTGGTGGCTGATGAACGCCGCGCCGACCTCGTGGCGGCGAGGGTCGGCGATGGCCACCATGCCTTCTCGTTCCAGCTACCGATGACCGCGCTACGCAATGCCGTCGATGGCACGGTCTCGTTGCGCGATGTCGCGACACGCCGGCAGGTCGGTCAGGACGTGTTCGTTACCTGGCGGCTTACACTTCCGCCGGAAGCACCGAGCGTGGCGCCGGAGGTGGTGGGAACGCTGGCCGGCAACCTCGACCGCGTTACCCGCGATGGCTGGATTTCCGGTTGGTGCTGGTATCCCGATGCGCCGGCCCGCCGAGTCGATCTCGCCATCTTCGTCGATGACGAGCAGGTGGGCGAGGCGCGTGCCGCGCAATTCCGCGCCGACCTGCAACAGGCGGCCATCGGAGACGGCGCGCATGGCTTCTCATTCGCGCTCCCATGGGCAGTCCTGGCGCGCAAGGGAAGTTTGACGGTCTCGGTCCGAGAGCACCCGGGCGGAACGGCGCTGGGCGAGTCGATGACGCTACGGTTCGGCCGGCTGGCACAGGCAGAAGACCGGATCGAGGACCTCGAAAGACAGCTTCGCGTGTTGCGCGCAACCCTTGCCGAGGCGCGGCGCGACCGCACCGCGCGGGATGAGGAGCGGGCCGCGCGAGACCTGTTCCGTAGCGTCGGGACGTTCTTCCAGGAACTGGCGGAGGCACCGCGCGACACGGCCGGAGCCGGGGTCACGATCGGGCTGCGGGGCGCGGTCGCCGACATCTTCCAGCGTTTTCCACCGATCATGCTGGCGCGCCCGACCGACCCAAGCGTCACGATCTGCGTGGACGCCGACGCGCCGCTGGAATTGCTCTACGCCTGTATGGTCGACCTGCGGGCGTGCGGTGTGGATGCAATAGCGGACATCGTGCTCGCCGATGATGGCCGCCATGGCGCGTCGGCGGCGCTGCTGCCCAGCATCGTCGGTAATCTCGGCTATGTCAGGAACACCGGCGCCGCAGGTCGTCTCGTCGCGCGCAACGAGGTCACGCGCACCTGCCGTGGAAAAATGGTGGCGTTCCTGTTCGCCGGCTTGCGAATGACGGAGCAGTGGCTACCCACCTTGCTCGCCACGTTCGCGCAAGAGCCGCGCGCGATGCTGGTGGCGAGCA
>JANXXW010000455.1 GCA_025350425.1 Rhodospirillales bacterium | reverse complement strand
TCCACCACGACCACGTCGCCCTTCTGCGCGTGATACAGAACGTGCCGATGCAGTTGCAGTTCGGGCTGCGAATATTCGTCGTCGCCGTACTGGTCCTCGCGCTTCGGCATGAATTGCAACGTCAACGCCGGACCGGCGACCGCCTTGCCCGGAGTCCAGGATACCGGGCCGGTCACATGGGCGTTGCGGATACCCATGCGGCTCAGTTCGGCGCTGCATGTGGCGCTGCCGACAGCGGCAAGGCCGTCGCACAGATGTTGCGGAGGGCGCTGGATGTCGGACGTATGCGTCATGTCTGGACTTTTTTTCAATTTGCTGAAAATGCTAAATGCGCGCGCTACCCGGCGTCAAGCACACGGAGAACCACTATGACGGTACTACCAACCGTCCTTATCACCGGAGCGAGTGGAAATCTCGGCGCCAAGCTGCGCGCGCATTTCTCGGCGCTGGGCTGGTCAATGAGACTGCTTGACATCGCATCGCACGGTGACGACGCGATTACGACCGCCGACCTTACCGCGTGGGACGGAAATTGGGTGGAGCGGTTCGACAAGGTGGACACGGTCATCCACCTCGCCGGAAGGCCAAGCCCGCGCTCCTCCTGGGAGAGCGTGGTGCGATACAATTTCGATATGACGCAGAACGTCTACGAGGCCGCCGTACGGGGCCGTGCGCGACGGCTGATCTTCGCAAGTTCCAACTGGGTCATGGCTGGCCACCGCTTCGATCTATCGCCGCTCCGCACCGACATGCCCCCCTGCCCGGTCAACCCTTACGGCGTCTCCAAACTCGTCGGCGAACGCCTCGGTCGCTCCTATCACGAGCGGCACGGACTTGAGGTGATCTGCTTCCGCATCGGCTACTGCCAGGAGGCAGACAACCCGCCCGGACGCAGCATGGGGATGGGCAAGTGGGGCCAGTCGATGTGGCTCTCCAACCGCGACCTGTGCCATGGCATGGAGCGCGCCGTGCTCGCAGAGAATATCGGCTTCAAGGTGCTCAACCTGATGAGCGACAACCCCGGAATGCGCTGGGATATCGCCACGACCTCCGAGACGATCGGCTATTTGCCGCGGGATGGTGCCGCGCCGGATCTGTCGGACGAGATGATGGCGCAGGAAGAGGAAGTTCGACGGATGCACGCTGCGATGGATGAGTTGCGGGAACGCGCCGCCCAATACGACACCTGACCGCGTTAATCGAAGAACCCGCGATCCGCCTCGGCCAGATACGGCCGCGCCCGTTCCGCGTTGATGGTGACGCCAAGCCCTGGCCGGTCCCACACTTCGATGAAACCATCCTTCACGATCGGGTCAGGCAGCCCATCGACGATATCGAACCACCAATCAGGGCGACCCCACGGCATCTCGAACGCGATATAGTTGTCGGGCAGCGTGGCACACACCTGCACCAATGCGGCAAGGCCGAGTAGCCCGTTGGCAATGCCGTGCGGCGCCATAAGGATGCCGTGCAGGTCGGCGTATTCCGCGATCCACTTCAACTCCGCGATCCCTCCCACGTCGCACGGATCGGGACCGATGACGCGGACGGCGTGGCCCTCGATCAACTGCTTGAAGTTCTGCCGCAGATAGATTTGTTCGCCGGTATGAATTGGCGTGGACGTGGCGCGCGTAACCTCGCGGTAGACGTCGGCATTGACGAATGGCACGTAATCGCCACTGATCATGTCCTCCAGCCACATGAGATTGAACGGCTCCAACGCGCGTCCGAGACGGATAGCGTCGGGCACCGTCATGCCCGGTCCGCAATCCAGCGCGAGACCGATTCCGTCGCCAAGCACCTCCTTCATCGCCGCTACGCACGCGACGATGTGCTTGAGGCCACTTTCGGTCAGCGGGCCACGCGTGATCCAGCTATGGAACGCGCCACGCCGGTCCTCGCCAAGATGGAAGTTCGGGATCGCGTGCTTCATGTCGCTATGGAAGCCGATGCCCTGCTTCACGATGGTGAAACCATGCGACGCTGCCTTCATCAATCGCACGTTCTCGGCGAAGTCCTCCGGTTCGAACCGCGTCATCGGCGTGCGGATGGCGCCGTTGTATACGCGTACGCGATCTCGCACCTTGCCGCCAAGCAGCTTGTATATCGGTAACCCAGCGGCCTTTCCCGCAATGTCCCAAAGCGCGATCTCGATCGCGCTGATAGCGGCGCCCCAGGGCTTGAACGCACCCCGCGGACGGATACGGATCATGACCTGCTCGACGTTGGTAGGGTCCTGCCCAATCAGCGAGTCACGCAGTTGCAGCACATGCGGCGCAATATAGGGCTTGGTATGCTCCACCGGACCAAGACCATCGATACCCTCGTCGGTAAGAATCCGCACCACCGGAAACGGTCCCAACATGGCGCAGCGGAGATCGGTAATCTTCATGACACGGCTCCTACCGCGCCGAGCATTACCGCTACTTCCATATTGGAAATCCCGTTCAACTCGTGCGAGCCTGAAATGGGGAGGCCGAACCGCGCCTCGGCATCCCAGCCCACCTTAGTGAAGCAAAGAACCGGTACCGGCCGCGTGGCGGCAATAACCATGGGAAAGCAGGCCCAGCTAGAGCCCCATTGTTCAAAAATTGGCCTGGTTGAGGCCTTTTTCATGAGGAGCGAGCGGTCCGTATATTCTTCCTCATAAGCGTGATCTTTATAAGGCCCATAGTACAGTGCGTTCATTGGATCAGCTTGATTGTCTTGGTGATCACTCACAATGCACCTCCTGTCACTCCGTCGAAAAGATGGAGCCTGTTTTGGTCAAATCCCAGCCAAACGTCGTCGTCCATCGCAAGGCGCACGTCGGGCGTGACGCTCACCACGAGATTCGCTTCGCCCACGCGCACGTGGGCGAACGTGATGTCGCCCGTTGGCTCGACCGTGTAGATCCGGCCGGGCATGGTGTCCGGAGTTGCAGTGCGGTGTAGCGCGATGGTGCTGTGGCGTGCGCCCAGTATGACGCCTGGCCCACTCGCCGCGACCGCTTTGCGGGCATTGCGTGACGACAGCGGAAAATTCCAGCCGGCCGAACCACGCAAAATGAAACTGCCCCCCTGATTGACCACGATTGCGGGGACGAGATTCATGGCGGGACTTCCCACGAACCCCGCCACGAAAGTATTGACCGGCGCATCAAACACCCGTGCAGGCGTATCGTATTGCTGCAACAACCCACCGTTCATCACCGCCATGCGGTCGGCCATGGTCACCGCCTCCAACTGGTCATGAGTCACATAGACCACGGTGGCATTCAGGTCCTGGTGGAACCGCTTGAGTTCCGCCCGCATCTGCCCGCGCAACTTCGCATCCAAATTCGAGAGCGGCTCATCCATCAGGAATGCCCGAGGATCGCGCACCAGCGCGCGCCCTAGCGCCACGCGCTGCTGCTGACCGCCGGAAAGCTCGCGTGGCCGGCGCTCGAGCAGGTGTTCGATATCGAGCACCTTGGCCGCCGCGCGCACCTTCACATCGATATCGGCCCGCGCCATCTTCCGCATTTTAAGCGGGAAGGCGAGATTCTTGAACACCGTCTTATTCGGATATAGCGCGTAATTCTGGAACACCATCGCGATGTCCCGGTCTTTGGGATCGAGATCGTTCACGAGCCGCTCACCGATGAATATATCGCCGGCGGTCTGTTCGATTAGCCCGGCAATCAGATTGAGGGTCGTGGTCTTACCGCATCCTGACGGTCCGACAAGCGCCACAAACTCGCCATCGGCAACGGTGAGGGACACGTGATCGACCGCATACATGGAGCCATACGTCTTGACGACATCGTGGAGACGTATTTCAGCCATTCCTGATCCTCACGCCTTCACCGCGCCCTCAGTCAGCGCACGCACGAAATATTTCTGTAAGATGAGGAACAACACAACGACCGGCACACTGGTGATGAACGACGCGGCCATCAGCCCAGGCCAGTTCGTCGTGTATTCCGTGAAGAACCGTTGCAACCCGACCGGCAGCGTGAGCTTGGACTTATCGTTTAGGAACACCAACGCGTACAGATACTCGTTCCACGCAAGGATGAATGAGTAGATCGCAGTCGCGATGATCCCAGGCGATGACAGCGGCATCACTATCTGGAAAAATGCCTGGAAGCGCGTCGCGCCGTCCATACGCGCCGCCTGTTCCAGCTGCGCAGGGATATTGTCATAGAACCCCTTCAGCAGCCAGATTGACAGTGGCAGGCCGAATGTCAGATAGGTCAGGATGAGCGAGAACTCGGTGTTCACCAGATGCAGCCAGCGCATCAGGATGAACAGTGGCATCAGAAACACCACGGCGGGAAACATGTTCCGCAGCAACACGGAGTAAAACAGTAACTGCCGACCGGGAAAGCGGAATCGCGAGAACGCATAGGCCGCCGGTACCGCCACAATCACTCCTAAAACCGTGCTTGCCAGTGAAACCCAGACACTGTTGAACATGTAGCGCAGAAAGTCGCGCCCGGTCTCGGTCGCTGGTGAGAGCAATAGAGAATACTGCTCGAACGTCACGTTCTTCGGCCACCACTCCGGCGGATACTGCGAAGCTGCGAATTGCGTCTTCAGCGACGTCAGAAGCATCCATACCATCGGCAGCAGCGTGAACAGAGTCAGCACCGCCAGGAACGCCACGCGCACGATTCCCCATCCACGGGATCCACGCGACTTCATCCGTACCTCGCCCCGTCGCGTCGTGTCAGCGCACGCACATAGAAGTAGCCCATCGACATCATCACGATGAACACGATGACAGAGTAGGCCGACGAGATGCCGAAGCGAATACGCTCGAAGGCGAGCTGATAGATGGCTGTGATCCAGATGTCGGTCGAGCCGGCCGGCCCGCCGGCGGTCATGATCCAAGGGATGGTAAAGCTGTTGAGGTTCGAGACCAGCAGCAGCAACACCGTTACCAAGGTAACTCCCTTCAGATGCGGCATGGTAATATGCCAGAAGCGCTGGAACACCCCGGCGCCATCGACCTGCGCCGCACGATGCAGCTGTTCCGGTACCGTCTGTAATCCAGCCAGCATCATGATCATGGCAAAGGAGAACTCCTTCCACACATTGACCACGATCAGTGACCCCAGCGATGTCTCCGTGTTATCGAGGAAGTTGATCGGCCGGTCGGTCAATCCCGCCGCTACCGCGATCGCGCCGATCACGCCGAAGTCGGTGTGATACAACCAGCGCCAGATGTACGCGGCCGCCACCGCACTGATGACGTAGGGGATCAACAGGATACCGCGGAGCAGCCCACGTCCGACGAACTGCTTATCGAGCGCCAGTGCGGCACCCAGTCCCAGCACAAATGCGAAAAATGTCGAGAACGCCGTCCAGATCAACGTGTTGACGGTGACTTCGAGGAACGCGTCACTGGTCAGGATTCGGATGTAGTTGTCCACGCCGACAAAGGTCTTATCCTCCAGCGCCAGGCTAGGCGGCGTGTTGAAGAAGGACAGGTAGATCGTGTCATAGATGGGGTAGCCGATCACCAGCAGCATTACGCCCAGTGCGGGCGCCACATACAGGTAGTCGGCACGATGGCGCACCATCCGCGCGAGTACGCCCGGCTCACGCGAAACCAGGCGTTTACGCGACGCGGCGGCCGTTCCGCTCACAGCCCGCTCAACAGCACCTTCGCTTTTTTCGCGGCGTCGTCGGCAGCGGCACTTACCGTCATCTTCTTGGTCAGCACGTTCTGAAGCATATCCGGCACGATGATGTTCATGACCTCGCTGGTTTCCGGAATCACTGGGAACGGAATGCCGCTCGGTAGCATCGATGTGGTCACGTTCAGGAACTTGATCGTCGCCAGCCGCTCCTTCATCCACTTGGTGCGAAACCCGCGCAGATTACCAGGGTTGGAGTTGGTCCATGCAAGTTTGGTGGACCACTCCGGCCCAGTGGAGAACGCCACAAACGCCCGGGCGGCTTCCATGTCCAGCTTGCCGTCCACCACCTTGGGATCGAAGATGTGCACGTTGGAGCCGCCGAACACCACGGCGCGGCGCGCGGGACCTTTCGGGACGAGGCCATACCGCATGTTTGCCACCACACCCTCCGCGATTTTCTTGTCATCTCCCGTGGCCTTGGCCGTGCGGTCGAGCATCACCGAATATTCCAGCGGGTGACTTATCATCATCCCAAGCTGGCCGGAGATAAACGGATCCTGATTCTCGTTTTGCGTATTGGTCAGGGCCGACATGGGAACCGAACGGTCACGCACATACATGTCGTAGGAAGCTTGTAGCGCCGCCTTTGAACCGGAGTTGTTAAGATTTACCGTCTTGTAGGTGGGATTGGCCTCCGCTTCGTCGAAGGCCTCCCCGCCGTATGCCCAAAGCTGCGGCATGAAGCGGAATGGCGTGTTGCCGGCATTGGTTCGCGCTACCATGCCATAGCCGTTCTTGCCGGTTTTGTCCTTGATCTGCTTCGAATAGACAACGAGATCGTCCCATGTCGCCGGTGGCTTTTCCGGGTCGAGTCCGGCCGCCTGGAACAGAGCCGCGTTCCAGATCAGGCCCATCGTCTCGTTGTTGGTCGGCACGCCATAGGACTTGCCCTTCCACATCACCGATTTCAGGGCGCCGGGCCAGAACTCATCGACGGGGTAGCCGACATCTTCGGGCTTCAGTTGAGAAAGCTGCCCCTTGGCCGCGAACTCTACTCCCCAAAGGATCGGAAACTTGGCTACCATCGGGGCTGCGTTGCCCAGGGCAGCCGTCCTCACCTTGTTGAGCATCTGGTTATAATCGAGATTTTGTCGCTCGACGGTTATGTTCGGATAGGTCTTGGCGAATGCCACCCAGAACTCGGCGTCGATCTTATGGTCGATGTCCGGCGAGGCCTGGTTTGGGCCAACATACCAATAGGTAAGGTGCCCCTTGGTGCTCAGCGGCACCACCTTGGCGCATTCGGCCGTCGTATCGACATCCAACGTGCCGGCAATGCCGCCGATGTATTCGGGCGTCCAATTCGAGGTATCGAGCCCCGAAGGTGAAGCCGCCGCGCGTGCCATTCCGGGTAGGCTGCCCGCAAACCCCGCAGCGGCAGCCGTGCCGAGCAATTGGCGACGATCCATGAGGAATCGAGCATCGTCAAATAAGGGCATACGCGTTTCTCCCTACTGCCTCGCTTGGCGCGAGTCCTTTACTGGAGCCTAGCACCGCAAATCCGCACGCGCCAAGGCAACGTCACGGCCAGGCTTGACCTCGAATCGCCCGCGCATGACGCTAACGTGGAAGGAAGCCAGCACAATGCATAACCATGTCGTCTGCATCGGAGAGTGCATGATCGAACTGCGGCAACGGTGGGATGGGCTGCTGGACCGTTCGTTCGGCGGCGACACCCTGAACACCGCCGTTTATCTCGCGCGCCTCGGCGTCTCGGTCGATTACGCGACCGCTCTGGGCGAAGATCCCTGGAGCGACGAGATGTGCGCCGCATGGTCGCGTGAAGGCGTCGGCACCGGGCTGGTCCGGCGTGTGCCGGATCGCCTGCCAGGACTGTACATCATTCAGACGGCCCCCTCAGGCGAGCGAAGCTTCCTGTATTGGCGGGACAATGCGGCGGCGCGGACGCTGTTCGATCCGCCGCATGGAGCAGCGCTGGGCGAGCGTCTGGCTCGGTATGACATGCTCTATCTGTCTGGCATTACGCTCTCGATCTACGCCGACGCCGCTCGCGAGAGCCTGTTCGGGGCGCTGGCCGCCGCGCGGGCGCGTGGCGCGCGCGTGGTTTTCGACACCAATTTTCGCCCGCGTGGCTGGCCGGACCGAGACCTCGCCAGGAAGCTATATCGCCAGGCTTTCGCGCAGTCCGATATCGTCCTCGCCTCTGTCGAGGACCTGGCGCCGCTGTTCGGTCCCGATGGCGAGGCCGAGCTTGCCGTCCATGCCCCTGGCGCGGAGCGGGTGCTCAAACTCGCATCCCCCTGCGTCCGGATCGCAGGCGCCGGCCCCGAGATCACCGTCGAGGCACAGCCAGTTGCGCGCGTGGTGGACACAACCGCCGCCGGTGACAGTTTCGCCGCCGCCTATCTCGCGGCTCGGCTTGTGGGACACGGCCCGGCGGCGGCGGCGCGCGCCGGACATCGTCTCGCGGGCGCCGTGGTCGGACATGCCGGCGCGATCATCCCCGCCACCGCCATGCCATCACCGGAGCCTCCACCATGATGAATCCGTCTGAAATCGACACACTGGTCGCGATCTCCCGCATTATTCCCGTCATCACCATCGAACGCCTGCAGGACGCGGTGCCGCTGGCTCGCGCGTTGGTCGCCGGCGGCGTGCGGTTGCTGGAGGTCACACTGCGGACCGAGGCCGGGCTGGCGGGAGCCGCGCGCATCATCGCCGAAGTCCCGGAGGCAGTGGTCGGGATCGGCACGGTTCTGACCCCGGACGATCTTGCCCGCGCCGTCGGGATCGGTGTGCGGTTTGCGCTTAGTCCCGGTGCCACCCCTGCCCTGCTCGAAGCCGCCGCCAGATGCGGCATCCCATTCCTGCCCGGCATCGCCACTGCATCCGAACTGATGGCCGCCATGTCGCACGGCTTCCAGACCTTCAAGTTCTTCCCCGCCACCGCAGCCGGCGGCATTCCCGCCTTGCAGGCCCTCGCCGGCCCATTTCCCGCCGCAAGGTTTTGCCCCACAGGCAGCATCGGCGCCCATAATGCGGCGGAATGGCTGGCTCGTCCGAACGTGGTCGCGGTCGGGGGCTCCTGGTTGACGCCAGCCGCTGAGGTGCGAGACGGCAAGTGGCCGGCAATCACCGCCCGCTGCGCCGAATCCGTCCGCGACCTATCGGGCTCCATCCCACTGCCGGCCTGAAGTCACTGGCCGAATTAATTGCGGAACGCGACGGTTACACCTGCTCTAATTTAACTCTGGGCCCAAGGTATCGCCGGGCCGCCCAATGGTGGCTCGACCTGGAACGTGTTGAGCTGGAACGCAAGCAATGTGTAGTAGCCGATCAGGCCGGTCAGTTCCACCGCCCCCTTATCCCCCAACAACTCCTTGACCGGCATGTATGCTTCGTCGGACACACGGCCCGTTTTCAACAATTCGCGCGCGAAGCCGAATACAACGTGGTCGGATTGGGTTTCGAACGAGGGTTGCCGGTTTTGCCCGATAGCTTGAACGACCTCGGGAGAGAGTCCTTGCGCCAAGGCAATTCCTGCATGGGCGTACCACTCGTATTCCGCCTTCCAATGCGCGCCGACGACAAGGATCGCCAGTTCGCGCAACCGTTGCGGCACACTGCACTCGTAGCGAATGAACACACCAAGCTGCTCGACACGGCTGGCAAGCTCAGGACTTTGCAGCAGTACGGAAAACGGACCGCCAACACCACCGCGCGTGCCAGAGGCGATCCGGTCGTATACTGCCCTCTGATCAGCGTCGAGCGTGGTGGAGTCGAGCGGCGGAAGTCGGCTCATGCGCTTGCTTCCGGCGCGTTCACGAGACTTGTAGCTGGGGGAAGCGGAGTGGGGCGCGATGGCCTTTCCACCAATCCCGCAAGTCGCTTTCCAAGGGTTACCGAAGGCCTCGCGATCAGAACATCGAACACATACGCCACAGCGGTCGCGACGAATGGTGTCAGGACGAGTGTCACAACGAGGGGCACTTTGCCATCCAGCAGCAAAACAGCAGCCATCAGCAGCGGCACGTGGACCAGATAAAGACTGTACGAGATCCGGCCGAGAAAGATGAACACGCGATGGCGGAGGAAGTTGGGTACGATCCCAGTTCCGAGCGCAACCATGATGATCAACGTCGAACCCAATGCAACCATGATTTGCTGAACGGTGAACGCGTGGGACCAGTGGCCTTGGAACACGAGCAGCCCGACGACAAGGACCGCGATGGACTGCCAGCCCGCGAGCCTCCCCATAAAGCCGTGGATACGTGGGAGATAAAGCGCGATCAGGGTGCCCAACACGAAAAAGTAGGAGAAATATGCAGTCCATTGCAGTTCGAGCGCAAGTTTCCCGATCCCTCCAAGGTCAGGCCTCGATCCAAGAAGCTCAAGCCCAGAGCCTGGAACCGAATACATTAGCTGTATGGCAACAATCAGGACAGTAATCAGCGCTGTCACGGCCAGGGCTCCCCCGATCCGCCACCGCACGATTAGCAAGACCAGCAACGGGAACAGCAGCGAGACCCGCATCTCCCAAATGAGAGAGTGAATAACACCATTGAGATTGTTGTAGTGGCCGATCATGAGCACATGATCGGCCAGAACCCAAGTGGTTACCGGATGCGACCAATTCATGGTGTTTACCCAATCGCTCAAACCCACGATCGGTGCACTGAACAGTGGTATCCCACTCAGGAGCGCGGCAGCCGCGATTGCCGCGAGATAAGGCAAATAAATCCTGCAAATCCGCTTAATGGCATAGACAGAATATGTCGGTGGCCGTCCCCGAACCCACGGCAGCGCCAGGACGAGGCCACTCAGGACATAGAAAAGTGTCACCGCCTCAAAACCGTCCCAAACGATGCGGAGCGGCGTCTTGAACAGCAGAGTTTCTGTGAAAGTGGCCGGTTGGGTTGTCCAGTTGGAAAAGAAGAAGTCGCTGAATGCCGGCTGGGTGAGTAGACAGTGATGGATCACCACCACCATCGCTGCAATACCACGAATCGAGTCAAGAACTTCGAGCCGAGCGGTTCCCCGATCGCTTAACGGTGGCCCAGCAGCATCGCTCATGCTTAGACGTCCTACTTGGCGATGGTGACGACTTGGCCAAACATCCCGCCGGGCACACGCATATGTCCGGCGGGTAGGAAAACCGATTTCGATAGCTCCTCGATATGAGCCACTAGAACAGAAGTTTCATTTCGCGAACCGCCCGCCAGCTTACGAGGCGGACGGCCCGAGAGACGTGTTGGAAAATCAGACGTCACAGTCCAACACTGGCTTCGGCCTTGACGTGCAACGCCGTCCCCTTGGCCAGTGCCCCAGCTTCAAACATGCTCAATTCCCATGGCGTCGAGACATTAATGGAAATTCCCGTCGGGAACGACGCTTGCACGTTCGCCATCAAAGGCTTTGGGTCACGAGTGGCAAGTTCCTCCCTTAACGCATGGATAACGTACCGTACGTCCTTTTCGGTCATCCCATCGAACAATGGCATGCTGAACACTCTTGCCGCGATGTCGTCGCAAACGTCCACTTGCGCCGCCTTCGCGTTGGCCTTGAAGTAGTCCTGTTGAGCGAGATGCGGGCTGAAATACGCCGCGGTCCCGATGCCACGAGCTGCCAGCCCCGCCTGGATCGCGCCGCGATGGTGCGCATACTCATGCGGCAGCAGGCTTGATGCGAACTGATGGGCCTGGCGGTTGGGACCAGTCGGCTGGAAACCGAACTCCGGAAGCTCGGCCCGGTAAAGTGATACCAAGTCGCTCCGGCGCTGTACAATGTAGTCGTAATCCCTCAGCCGCAACTCTCCCGTCAACGCTCCGACCTCGCTGAGTTTAGCGTTAATCCCAGGCATGGTTGCGTTGCGTGGCAGGCCGAAGCCGAAATTGCACATGGTCCGCATCGTTGCCACAAGCTTATCATCGCCGCTGTAGATGATACCTCCTTCACCAGTAGCGAAGGATTTCGTGGCGTGCATGGAGAACACCACCGCTCCCGAAAATCCGGTCCCAAAGCCATGGCCATCCCGCGACACTGTGCCGAGAGAAGCGGCCGCATCGACAACCACAGGCACGCCGAACTTGCGTGACAGCGTCTCGTAACGCTGAAGGTCGATATCGTATCCAAATGTCGCGTACGGCATAATGACCGCGATATCATCCCCATACCGCCGCAACAACGCTTCCTCCGCCTCGGCGTTGGCCGCCCAGTCGTCGGGATTGATGTCACACAGCAACGGCGTTAGTCCGCACCATATCGCCGCGTGGGCGGTGGCAGCGAAGGTGAACGATGGCATCAGCGCATAGCGAACGCGTCCAGGAGTTGGCTCGACCAGTGCGCGAACCGCCACCATCAATCCAAGCGTGGCGTTGCACACCGTCATGCACGCGCCTCGATCGTCAAACATCCGCGTTAGTAGTTGCTTTTCGAACCGTGTGTTGACCGGGCCGAAATTGCTGTAGATGCCACTGTCCTCGATCGACTTCAGCATCGGCACAGCAAGGCTTAGGCGCGGGGGCGCTGGCCGGGTGAGCGGGACCTTGCGTTCCGTGAGCGCTGTCTCAGAGACGTCGCCGATCGTCTCTACTTGTGCGGCCATGGTCGCCGACATCACGGCATCCGCAATCAGGGCACCAACATCGTTCTGCCACAGCCATAGTCCGTTCGCCTGACCGGTAAAGCTCGGCTCTCCGCCCAATGCGCCGTGCGGCACAAACCCGGCCCCCAACCCGATCCCAAACAGGCCAGCTATCGCGTTTCCAGCCCCATCCAATACCCGGCACTTACCATCGACCAGCGCCGATTGTGGTCCACGGGAAGAACCCAGCGCAATTACCTCGCCAGCTTCGTCCAGAACCTGCAGCGCCCTGGGACGGTATCCGAGCGCGGCGACCACCAGATCGGCCTCGGCGATAATACGTAACGCCTCCGGGTCGTGCGACTGTAGCTGGTGCAGGTGCAGGCGCGCCTCAGGCGGGCGACCACCGATACCCCGGGCCCGCATGATCAGTTCCCGCGAGTCCAGCCTGAACCCGGCGAGACGAAACACGCGCTTCGAGATCGGGCAGATGTCTTGGTCCGTGAACTCTGTGTAACCCTCGTCGAGCGCTTCGCGCACCGAAGGATAGTATATCCGGAGCGCACGGCGATGAAGCAAGGTCACCCCACCGTCTCCGAATTTCACACGCGGCAGCCGGTTCAACAGGGCATGAGCC
>JANXXW010000435.1 GCA_025350425.1 Rhodospirillales bacterium | reverse complement strand
CAACGGTGCGGGCAAGGTCCGGGCACAGCAGGGGTTCTTCCTGGTTGAGCGGACCTGCGCCACCTGCGCCGGTCGCGGCCGGGTCATTCGCAATCCGTGCCGTATCTGTGCGGGCTCCGGCACGGTGCAGCGTGAGCGCTCGCTTCAAGTGTCGATCCCAGCCGGGATCGAGGACGGTACTCGCATCCGTCTGCCGGGCGAGGGCGAGGCTGGTGGCACCGGTGCCACCCCAGGCGATTTATACGTGCATGTCGCGATCCGCCCACACGAGATTTTCCAGCGTGACGGCGCCAACATCTTCTGCCGTGTTCCGGTCCGCATGAGTCAGGCAGCTCTGGGTGGCGAGGTGGAGGTTCCCGTGATCGACGGAACCCGTCAGCGCGTGAAGGTGCCCGCCGGCACACAGACCGGCGAG
This sequence comes from Rhodospirillales bacterium, assembly GCA_025350425.1. Classification (GTDB taxonomy): domain Bacteria; phylum Pseudomonadota; class Alphaproteobacteria; order Acetobacterales; family Acetobacteraceae; genus JANXTF01. Next base: position 9,367 of record JANXXW010000435.1, on the reverse strand, counting down.
CAGTTCCGGCTGCGTGGCAAGGGGTTCTCGGTCATGCGCAGCGCACAGCGAGGCGACATGTTCATCCAGGTCGCGGTGGAGACTCCGCAGCATCTCACGAAGCGCCAGCGTGAATTGCTGGAGGAGTTCGAGGCTGGCGCCGACGCTAAAGGTAGCCCGGAATCCGAAGGGTTCTTCGCGAAAGTCCGTGACTTCTTCGAGGGCGGGCGCGGCGACTAGCGGCTAATACAGCCGGGAACGATAAGCTTCGGCGATTGTGGCGTCCGCCGCCTCGCCGCTCATCACTTTGGTCTGCTCGGCGATGACGGTGCCAAGCGTCGGGAAGCTGGACCGCTCGACGTGCTGGGACGCATCCCAGAACTTCGCGCGGATCAGCGCCTTGGCACAGTGGAAAAACACCTCTTCGATAGCGACCAGCAGGCCAGCGGTGGGCACCTTGCCTTGAGCCTCGCACGGCGCCAGCAGCGCCTTGTCGGTGACCACCCGCCCGCGTCCGTTCACGCGGACGGTCTCGTTGATTCCCGGAACGAAGAAGACGATACCCACGCCCCCGCCCGCAATCACGTTCTGGAAGCTGTCTACCCGCCGATTTCCCGGACGATCCGGAATCAGCAGCGTGGAGTCATCCATCACGAGGGCGAAGCCGGGCGCGTCACCGCGTGGGCTGGCATCCACGTTGCCGCCCTGAGCGTCGGCGGTGGCGAGCACCAAGAAGGGAGACAGTGCAATGAACGCGCGGCAGTGCCGGTCCAGATGCGGCAGCGCCTTGGTCTCGGCCAGCCGGGCAACGACGCCAAAATGTGCCCGTAAAGCCGCCTGATCCACGATCTCGTCCATCTTCCCGCCTCCATGACGGCATCACTTTCCCGCGTTCGTTCCCGCTCGGCAACTCTTGTCGGAAAAGGGCGTTGCACAGCCGACTCCGATATGGCAGCCCCCCAGCTATATCGAGGCCAGTGCCGGCGGCGCGATACCTCCCAGGTCGCGCCGCCGATGTGCCCTGGACGGATTGGAGCGGTCCGGCCAACATCTCCGTATGGACACAAGGATTGGCGTAATTGGCATTGGTGGCCGCATGGGCGGGCTGCTGGCGCAAGAAGTGATCGCCGGAGGCGCGCTGCTGGCCGGGGGCTACGATCGTAATTCGCCGCTCATGGCTGGCATTGAGGTGTTTACCGATCTGGCCGATCTGGCGGCAGCAAGCGACGTTGTGGTGGACTTCACCCATGCGTCGATGGTGGCTGCCAACGCAGCGGTGCTCGCGCAGACCGGGACCGCTTGGGTGCTCGGGACTTCGGGTCTTTCGGCGCAGGACGAGGCCGCAGTGGCCGAAGCCGCCGCGTACATCCCGATCGTATACGCGGCCAATTTCTCGCCTGGCGTGACCCTCGTGCTCGCGTTGGCGGAACGCATGGCGGCGGCTTTGCCGAGCGACACGTACGACGCTGAGATCGTGGAAATGCACCATCGCCAGAAAGTGGACGCGCCTTCCGGCACGGCGATCGGGCTCGGGCGTGCGATCGCCTCAGGCCGTGGCGTAAAGCTGGAAGATGTGCGCGAGAGCGGGCGGGATGGCCACTCCGGTCCACGCAAGCCTGGCGCGATTGGCTTTGCTGCGATGCGAGGTGGGCAGGTGGTAGGTGAGCACACATTGCTGTTCGCATCCGCCGACGAACATATTTCGATTACGCATCGTGCGTTTGATCGGCGCGCGTTCGCGACCGGGGCCGTGCGCGCCGCGCTTTGGGCCGCCGGCAAGCCACCGGGCCTGTACGGAATGCGCAATGTGCTCGGTATGGACTGAGTGGCGCGGGATTGACCCCTACCGCCCTTTCCGTCACACAGCGCACTTCCCCGTGACCGTTTCGGGGAATCAACCGCAACAACACGGGATGGCACATGCGCGACACGGGTGAGTTTCTTTTTACGTCTGAGTCCGTCTCGGAAGGCCATCCTGACAAGGTCGCAGATCGGATCAGCGACAGTGTCCTCGATACGTTTCTGACCGCCGATCCGTATTCCCGAGTGGCCTGCGAGACGCTGTGCACCACCAATCGCGTGGTACTGGCCGGCGAGACGCGTGGACCGGACAGCGTCACGCACGAGCAGCTCGAACACGTCACGCGCGAGGCGATCCGCGACATCGGCTACGACCAGGCCGGGTTCAGCTGGAAGAACGCCGCCATCGAAATCCATCTGCACGCGCAGTCCGCCGATATCGCGCAAGGCGTCGACAGCGCCGGAAACAAGGACGAGGGCGCGGGCGACCAGGGCATCATGTTCGGGTATGCCTGCACTGAAACGCCGAGCCTGATGCCGGCGCCGTTATATTACGCGCATCTCGTGCTGCGCCGGATCAACGAACTGCGGAAGACCGGCGACAAGTCGGTCGCGGGATTGCAGCCTGACGCAAAAAGCCAGGTGACGTTGCGGTATGTGGACGGCAAGCCGGTAGGTGCCACCAGCTTCGTGATCTCCACGCAGCACGACGAAAATGTCGCGCAGAGCACGATCAAGCAGCAGCTTATTCCGCTGATCGAGAGCTGCCTGCCCGCCGGATGGATGCCGCCCGAAGACCAGATCTACATCAACCCGACGGGCAATTTCGTGATCGGTGGTCCGGACGGAGATTGCGGGCTGACCGGGCGCAAGATCATCGTGGACACCTACGGCGGCGCGGCCCCGCATGGCGGTGGCGCGTTCAGCGGCAAGGATCCGACCAAGGTCGATCGCAGCGCCGCGTATGCCTGTCGGTATCTGGCAAAGAACGTTGTAGCGGCTGGGCTTGCTGATAAATGCACGCTGCAGATCAGCTACGCAATCGGCGTGTCGCACCCGCTCTCGGTCTATGTCGATCTTCAGGGCAGTGGCCACGACGTGGACGAGGACAAGCTCGCAGCGGTCTTGCGCGAACTGATGAACCTGTCGCCACGCGGTATCCGCGAGCACCTGAAGCTGAACAACCCGATCTACGCGATCACCTCGGCATACGGCCATTTCGGCCGCGAGCCGGATGCCGCCAAAGGCACGTTCACGTGGGAGAACACCGATCTGGTTCCCGCGCTGAAATCGGCGTTCAGCCGCTGACGGAACAACGGCGGCTGAAGCCGCCGCCAGACCGGCTGTATGGGCGCAGCCGGGGTCACACATTGCGACCCCGACAGGCTGCCTTGCTCGTGGGCACACTGCCGCGATTACGACTTGATACATCGGAGATAGCTTCGCCGCCGCAGCCCCTGTGGCTGGAGATCGGCTTCGGCGGCGGCGAGCATGCGGTCGCCCTGGTGGCGGCCAATCCCGATATCACGCTGATCGCGTGCGAGGTGTTTGAGAACGGCATCTGCTCGATGTTGTCGCACTTGGTGCCGGAGGGCGATCCGGCGACGGCGGCATTGCCGGCCAATCTCCGTTTGTGGGACGACGACGCCCGCACGCTGATGCGGCAGTTGCCCGATGGCTGCGTGGATCGGCTGTTCCTTATGTTCCCCGACCCATGGCCGAAATTACGCCACGAAAAGCGCCGTTTCGTGCATCCGACGCTTTTGCCCGAGGTCGCGCGGGTGCTGCGCGCGGGCGCGGAGTGGCGGATCGCGAGCGACGACCCGACTTACCAGGACTGGGTGGGGCGCGTACTCGCCCAGCAAAATTTGTTCGATGTGCCTGACCCAGACTGCATACGGCCGCCGGGGTGGCCGCAAACCCGGTATGAAGCAAAGGCGATCCGGGCCGGTCGAACGCCGATGTATTGGAGCCTGGAACGGAAGCGCGACAAGTAGCGACCGCGCGCGGCTTGACAAAACAAACTTACGCTAACCAATTCTCAACCCGAAGACCCGACACGCGGCTGAACTGCGAGACGTTGGTTGTTGCGAGTGTCACGTCCACCGCGAGAGCATGCGCGGCGATCAGCAGGTCGTGCGGGGTGATTGTGTTGCCCGCAAGTTCCAGTTCCATGCGCAGGATAGAGTATCGCGCGTCGGCGGGCTCATCGAGCGGCAATACATCGAATTCGGCCAGGATCGCTTCGACGCGAGACAGGAGCTTGCTTGATCTGTTCTTCGCGGCGCCAAAGCGCAACTCCGCAGCTGAGATGATGCTGATGCAGACGCTGCCTTCACCTTCGGCGGCAAGTCGGGTCGCGGCTTTTCCACCCGGGTTCTTCATGAGGTCGGAAACGATGTCGGTGTGCAGCATTGTCCGGTGAGCCATTAAAGATCGGCATCGCCTGGTGGCAGCAATCCCGCATCAAAGTCAGGAAAATCCTCGTCCATCGGCTCCCACGTCGCAAGCAGGGCAAGAAGCCCCCTTCTCCGGTTTGGTTCGATCACCAAACGGTCTCCCTCACGATGGATGAAGGCCGATTTCCCCGGCATTTCGAACTCGACGGGAATGCGCACAGCTTGGTTCCGTCCATTGCGAAACAGACGAACTTCACGGACATCTGGGGGTTTGGGACCATCTGGCATAGGCCGAGACATAGGCCGCACGATATGCAGGTTTCAACACCAAATGGGTCTGGCCGACATCACGTTGGGCGTTATCTTGCAACCCGCCCGGGTCCGGAGTAGATACAGGTAAATTCATTCTCCGTTGAAGTGGAGGGTGGCCCTTACCGGCCGCCTTTTTTTGTTGGACGATCAGCTTCTAAACCACGAAGGCCTCGAAGGCCGCATTGCCGGGATCGTAGGGCCCACGCTCATTGACATGGGCTACGAGCTTGTGCGCGTCGCGGTGCTCGGGCGGGAACGACCAACCGTGCAGATCATGGCCGACCGGGCCGATGGCGCACAGATCAATGTGACCGACTGCGAAGCCATTACCCATGCACTCGGCGCCGTGATCGACGTGGCCGACCCTCTGCCCGGGGCCTGGACGCTCGAGATCAGTTCTGCCGGGATCGACCGGCCGTTGACCCGGCGTAAATACTGGAACCGCTTTGTGGGGCACATGGCGCGCGTCGAGATGGCCGTGCCGTTCGAGGGTCGCCGCCGCTTCACCGGCATCATTCTTGGCGCGGACGAGACCAGCGCTAAAATTCGTCTTGACGATGGCATGGAAATTGCCGTGCCGCTTGCCGATCTGCGGCGGGCCAAGCTGGTAATGACCGACGCGCTGATCGCCGCGACTTCGCCTGAACCACCCGACTTGGCCAATTGAGAGGACCCGTTATGGAAACCGCTATCGCCCGTCCCGAACTGCTCCTGGTCGCCGAAGCCGTCGCGCGGGAGAAGTCAATCGATCGCGAGGAAATCCTCGAGGCGATGGAGCAGGCCATCCAGAAGGCGGGCCGCGCCAAGTATGGCAGCGAGAAGGACATTCGCGCCACGATCGACCGCAAGACCGGCGACGTGCGGTTGTCGCGCTGGACCGAGGCGGTGGAAGTGGTCGAGAACGAAGAGACGCAGATCCCCGTTCATATCGCCAGGAAGTTCAAGCCGGACATCGTTCTTGGCGGCCATATCGTCGATCCGCTGCCGCCAATCGATTTCGGGCGCATCGCGGCACAAACCGCCAAGCAGGTGATCGTGCAGCGTGTGCGCGAGTATGAGCGCAAGAAGCAATTCGACGAGTTTAAGGATCGCGTCGGCGAGATCATCAACGGCGTGGTCAAACGCACCGAGTACGGCAACCTCATGGTCGAGGTCGGCCGCGCAGAGGCGTTGCTGCGCCGGGATGAACTCATCCCGCGCGAAAGCTTCCGCAATGGCGACCGCGTGAGGGCCTACATCTACGACGTGCGCGAGGAACCGCGTGGGCCGCAGGTGTTCCTGTCCCGCACGCATCCGGGGTTCCTTGCCAAGCTTTTCGCGCAGGAAGTGCCGGAAATCTACGACGGCATTATCGAGATCAAGGCAGTGGCGCGTGATCCCGGCAGTCGCGCCAAGATGGCGGTCATCAGCCGTGACGCCTCGATCGACCCGGTGGGCGCTTGCGTCGGTATGCGCGGCTCACGCGTGCAGGCCGTGGTGCAGGAGCTGCAGGGCGAGAAGATCGACATTATTCCCTGGAGCCCACAGGCCGCGACCTTCGTGGTGAACGCGTTGGCGCCGGCTGAGGTGACCAAGGTGGTGATGGACGAGGAGGCCGGACGCGTCGAGGTGGTGGTGCCCGACGACCAGCTTTCCCTGGCTATCGGACGCCGCGGCCAGAACGTGCGACTCGCCAGCCAACTGACCCGCTGGGACATCGACATTCTGACTGAGGCGGAGGAAAGCGAGCGTCGGCAGGAGGAATTCCGCCGCCGCACCGGGCTGTTCGTCGAGGCGTTGGACGTGGACGATGTGATCGCTGGACTGTTGGTGCAGGAAGGGTTCAATACGATCGAAGAACTGGCCTTCACGTCGCTGGACGAGTTGGCCTCGATCGAAGGTTTTGATGACACGATCGCCGAAGAACTGGTGCGGCGTGGTGAGGCATTCTTGATGAAGCGAGACGGCGAGATGAATGATAAGCGTATTGAACTGGGCGTGAGCGACGAAGTGGCGAGTTTCGAGGCGTTTACGCCATCGATGCTGGTGGCGTTGGGCGAGAAGGGGGTGAAGTCGCTGGACGACCTCGCCGATCTCGCTGGCGACGAATTGGTGGAGATCGTCGGCGAGGCAAACCTCGACGAGGCGCTCGCCAACGAGATCATCATGGCGGCGCGCGCGCACTGGTTCGAGGACGGTGCAGCTCCGGCAGCCGGGGAGGCTGGTCACGCCTGAAGCGCTCGCAACCCCGGAACCGGACGAGGCTGAAACGGATGAGGCTGAGACTGGTCCGTTGCGGCGCTGTGCCGTAACCCGGGAGCGGCTGGCCAAGGAGCGTATGATTCGCTTCGTTGTCGGGCCGGAGCGGCGGATTGTCCCCGACCTGGCCGCAAGGCTGCCCGGACGGGGAATCTGGTTGAGTGCGCGGACAGATGTGCTAGAAATCGCTCGCACCAAGGGCGTATTCGCGAAAGCGGCCCGTGGTCAGGTGCTGGTGCCCCCCGATCTCACCTCCGACCTGAAGGCGTCATTGGCGCGACGGATCGGCGACTATCTCGGCCTCGCCCGGCGCGCCGGACAGGCTGTTGCGGGATTTGGCAAGGCGCGCGAGTGGCTTGTGGCGGGACGAGTTGGACTGGTGGTGCAAGCCAGCGACGGCAGCCCGGACGAGCGGTCGCGTTTCCTGGCCGGTTGGCGGGATAAAGTGGCCGTGATCGCGCCGTTGGACGCCGCCATATTGGGTGCGGTGTTCGGACGGGATCACGCGGTTCATGTGGTCGTGGCGGCCGGTCGATTGGCCGACATGTTACGAGTTGAGGCGGAACGTCTGGCCGGAATATCGGCCGAAATCGAGAAGGCCAGCGGCAAAGTCGCGGGCCGGACCAAACGCCCGGCGCTGCCGGGTGGCACGAACGAGCAGGACGCAGACATAGATGAGTGAAGGCGGCAACGATCAGGATGCGGGCAAGGCCCGGCTCTCCATTCGGCCGGTTGGCCGACTGGAGCTCGGCCGTACCGTGGACGCCGGGTCCGTTCGACAGAGTTTCAGCCATGGCCGCTCCAAAGTGGTTCAGGTCGAGGTGCGCAAGACGCGTGCGCCCGGACCCGGACGCCCGGGAACGCCCCAGCCCGGCGCCATGCCGGCGAGCAACGCTCCCGGCCTGACCGGCAGCACGCCGGCAGTGCCCGTAGTGGGCCGCGCGCCTGGCGGCATGAGCAGGCCAGGTGGGCGTGCGCTTACCGCGACCGAACTCGCCGTGCGCCAGCGCGTGCTGGCCGAGCAGCAGATTGTGAACGCGCAGCGCGAGATTGAGCGCCGCGAACAGGAAGAGCGCCGGGAGCGGGAGAAGATCTCGATCCTCTCCGCTGCCGAGGAAGCTCGTCGTCGCGACGAGGAAGCCCGCAAGGTAGCCGAGGAAGAGGCGCGCAAAACCGCCGAGGAAGAGGCCAAGGTTCGCGCTGAGGCCGAGACCCGTCAGGCGCAGGATGCGGCCGTGACAGCTCAGGCTGCTGCCGTGCCATCAAGCCGTGAGGAACCGCGTCGTGCGGTTCGCCCCGCAGCGGCACCGCCGGCTGCAGCCCCAGCACCGGAAACATTGCGTCTTACCGCCAAGCGCGCGGGCGAGGACGACGACGACGTGCGTCCAATCCGGCGCCCCGGCGGCGGTCCCGCCTTGCCGCCGCGCAAGTCCCAGGTTGCTGCGCCCAAGAAGGTTGCCGATGATCGTCGGCGTCCCGGGCGTATTGACGTGCAGGCCGCGATCGAGGGTGAGGACGACAGGGTTCGCAGTCTTGCTTCGGTTCGCCGCCAACGTGAACGCGATCGCCGGCAGCAAGAGCTGGAGATGCTTCGCTCAGACCAGATGAAGGTAACGCGCGAAGTCATCCTGCCCGACACGATCACGGTCCAGGAACTCGCCGCCCGCATGGCCGCGCGCACGCCTGATGTCATCAAGGCATTGATGAAGATGGGTGTGATGGCGACCATCACCCAGAGCCTGGATGCTGACACCGCGGAACTGGTGGTCCAGGAGTTCGGCCATCGTGTGAAGCGCGTATCTGAGGACGCCGTCGAGTTCGGTCTGGAAGGTGCCACCGACATCGACGCGGACCTCATCATCCGGCCGCCAGTAGTCACGATTATGGGCCATGTCGATCATGGCAAGACCAGCCTGCTGGATTCGCTGCGGGCAACCGATGTCGCCGCCGGTGAAGCCGGCGGCATCACGCAGCATATCGGCGCCTATCAGGTGACGCTGCCTTCCAAGCAGAAGATCACCTTTATCGACACACCCGGCCACGAGGCATTCACCGCCATGCGTTCGCGCGGGGCGGGTGTGACCGATATCGTGGTTCTGGTGGTGGCTTCCGACGATGGTGTCATGCCGCAGACGATCGAGGCGATTAAGCACGCCAAGGCTGCCGGCGCGCCGATCATCGTGGCGATCAACAAGATGGATAAGCAAGACGCCAATCCTGGCCGGGTGCGTCAGGAATTGCTCAGCCACGACATCGTGGTCGAGGAAATGGGCGGCGATACGCAGGACGTGGAGGTTTCGGCCACGAAGAAGACCGGTCTCGACCGGCTGGAGGAGGCCATCCTTCTGCAGGCCGAGGTGCTGGAACTGCGGGCTAATCCCGATCGTGTGGCCGAAGGTTCGGTGCTGGAAAGCCGGTTGGATCGTGGCCGTGGGCCAGTGGCCACCGTGCTGGTCCAGAAAGGCACGCTGAAGCAGGGAGACATTATTGTGGCCGGCGCCGAATGGGGCCGGGTGCGCGCCATGCTCGACGATCGCGGCCGTCCTATGAAGAGCGCTGGGCCGTCCATGCCAGCCGAAGTGCTTGGGCTTGGCGGCGTGCCAAGTGCCGGCGAGCCGTTTGTCGTGGTTGAGGACGAG
>JANXXW010000382.1 GCA_025350425.1 Rhodospirillales bacterium | reverse complement strand
TGCACGCCGTCAAACCGGGCGATCTCCTGCAAACCCGTGGGAGAAGTCACGTTGATCTCCGTAAGATAATCCCCGATCACGTCGATCCCGACGAAGATCATACCCTGCTCGCGCAATGTCGGCCCGATCGCCGCGCAAATTTCCTGATCGCGATCCGTCAATGGAGACCGCTCCGGCCGTCCGCCGACATGCATGTTCGATCGAGCCTCCCCTGCCGCTGGGACGCGGTTGATCGCACCGAGGGGCTCGCCATCGACCAGGATGATGCGCTTGTCGCCTTGGCGGACGGCGGCCTCATAGCGCTGGATCATCAGCGGCTCACGCGACCGGGCGAAGTGCATTTCCAATAGTGAGGCCAGATTCTCATCGTCCGGCTTGATCCGGAACACGCCCGCGCCGCCGTTGCCGTACAGCGGCTTGACGATGATGTCCTTGTATTCGGTCCGAAACGAGCGGATCGCCTCCACGTCCCAGGTAATCAGCGTCGGCGGCATCAGGTCCGGAAAATGCGTAACCAGGATCTTCTCGGGCGCATTCCGCACCGCTGCCGGATCGTTGACGATCAGCGTGCCGGGCTGGATGTGCTCCAGCATATGCGTGGCGGTGATGTAGGCCATGTCGAACGGCGGGTCCTGGCGCATCAGCACCACATCCATGCTACCGAGGTCCCTGGTCTCCATCGGGCCGAACTCGAAATGGGCGCCATGGCGGCGGACAACCTTCACGGTGTGCCCGCGGGCGAACAGGCGTTCCTCGCGTTTGCCGCCTTCGGGGCGGGAGACGCCCTCTTTCAGCGCCATGTGCCGCACTTCGTAGTGCCACAGGGCATGCCCGCGCCGCTGCGCTTCCAGCATCAGGGCAAACGTGCTGTCCCCGTCCATTGTCACCGTGGACATGGCGTCCATCTGGACCGCAACCTTCAACGCCATACCAGCCCCCAATGCTTGGGAGCGTACCTAGGCCGGAACGCCCTTGCTGGTCGAGTACTCGAAGTGCAGCGCCGTGTCCGGGTGCACGATCGGGTGGATGGCGTGGGCCGCCATCGCTGCCTCGCTGAAACCCTGAAGGATCAGCTTCAGCTTACCGGGATAGACTGCCACATCGCCGATGGCGAAGATGCCGGGCACGCTGGTCTCGCAGGTCGCTGCCGTCACCGCGACGTGGTGGCGCTCCAGATCGAGCCCCCAGGTGGCAATGGGGCCGAGATCCATGGACAGGCCGAAGAACGCGAGCAGCACGTCGGCCTCGAGATGACGGGTGCTGCCGTCCAGATCCGCCACCTCGACCGTCTCCAGCCTGCCGTCTGAACCATGCAGGCCATGGAGTTGATAGGGCACGATAAGATCCACCTCGCCCCGTGCCGCCGCCGACTCGAGTTGAGCCGCCGTCTCCGGCGCGGCGCGGAATTTCGCCCGGCGATGCACCAACTGGATCGACGCGGCGATGCCGCGCAGCGCCAGTGCCCAATCCACCGCTGAGTCGCCGCCGCCCGCGATCACCACCCGCTTGCCCCGAAGATCCTCCCGGCGGCGGACATAGTACTGCACCCCGCCGCTGGCTTCGAACGCGGCCAGCCCATCCAGTGGCGGCCGGTTGGGGCCGAACGCGCCGGCGCCGGCCGCGACCACCACCGCCCGTGCGCGCACAACATCGCCCCGGTCCGTGGTCAGCGTGAACGCGCCGCGCGTGCCGGCCAGCCGCTCCACCCGGCGGCCGAGCAGGCGGGGGACGGCGAACGGCGCGATCTGTGTTTCCAACTGGCTGATCAAGGCGCCTGCCTCGATCGCGGGATGGGCGGGAATGTCGTAGATCGGCTTCTCCGGATAAAGCGCGGTGCATTGTCCACCGACCTCGTCCAGCGCGTCGATCAGCACGCAACCGAGTTTCAGCATTCCACACTCGAACGCCGCGAATAAGCCGACCGGGCCGGCGCCCACGATGGCGACGTCTGTATCGAAGATATCTGTCATGCCGATCAACGTAGCCCGCGCGCTTCGCAAGGCAAGCAGTGGCCTCTAACGTGCGGGACCGCAGCGACGGATAGGTATGACGCATGGCAATCGAGATCGGCCCGCTTCGGCCAGATGAACAAGCCCGCTGGGCGGAGCTATGGCGCGGCTACCTCGACTTCTATGAGAGCACGCTCCCCGACAGCCGCTACGAATCGACGTGGCGACGGCTGCTTGATGGTTCGGAGATCGCTGGCCTCGGGGCGCGGCAGGACGGACGCCTCGTCGGCATCACGCATTACCTTTTCCATCACCACACCTGGTCCGACGACGTCTGCTACCTGCAAGACCTGTTCGTGGACACCAGCGTTCGCGGCCACGGCATCGCGCGCAGTCTGATCGGTGCCGTGGCGAAGATCGCGGGCGCGCATGGCTGTCCGCGGCTGTATTGGTTGACCAGCCACGCCAACGCGCCGGCCCGCCTTCTGTACGATCAGATTGCGACGTGGAAAGGCCATATCCGCTACGACTATAACGGGCCGCTGGCCTAAACCTCCGCCAACAGATCCGGCCCGTTGTTGCGCACGCTGTTGACGTCGCGTGATACCTTCCACATCCGCAGCACGTCGGACGCCGCCGGGCGCATCAGGCTCACCGGGTCCGCCTCGGTCTCGCCCAGCCACGCCGGCCAATCCGATGGCTCCAGCACCACGGGCATCCGCTCGTGCAGCCAGCCCATCGGATCGTTCGCGGTGGTCGTGATGATCGCGTAGGTCCGCAGCACCTCGCCGTCCGGCGCGCGCCAGCCGCTCCATAGTCCCGCGAACGCCAAGGGCTGCCCGTCTGCCCGCGCGATGGCATAGGGCTGTTTGCCGTCCGGCGTGGCGTTCCATTCGTAGAAGGCGTCGGCCGGCACCAGGCATCGGCGACTGGCCAGCGCCGCGCGGAACATACCTGAGGTCGGCACCGTCTCGGCCCGCGCGTTGATCGGGCGTGGCGTGGATTTCAGGTCGCGGGCGTAATGCGGCACGAACCCCCAACGCAGTTCGTCCAAGTGCCGCTCGCCACTTTCGGGGTGTCGGCGCACGACCAGCGCTGGCGTGGTCGGCG
>JANXXW010000266.1 GCA_025350425.1 Rhodospirillales bacterium | reverse complement strand
CTAACCCACTCGCCGGCTTGATCGCCGACGCCGCCGGCAATCTTTACGGCACCACCTATAATGGCGGCAGCACCGGTCAAGGTACGGTGTTCGAGCTGGCCAAGGGCGCTACCGCTGTCACCACCCTCGCGAGCTTCACCGGCGCCAACGGCGCCAACCCCTACGCTGGCCTAATCGCCGACGCCTCAGGCAATTTTTATGGCACCACCTTCAGCGGTGGCAAAGCCCACTATGGGACGGTATTCGAACTGGCCAAAGGCGCCGCTGCCGTCACCACCCTCGCGAGTTTCACCTACTCCAACGGCTCCTCCCCGCTGGGCGGCCTGACCGCCGACACCGCCGGTAACCTCTATGGCACCACCCTTGGTGGCGGCAGCACCGGTCAAGGCACGGTGTTCGAGCTGGCCAAGGGCGCTACCGCTATCACCTCCCTCGCGAACTTCACCGGCGCCAACGGCATTAACCCTTACGGTGGCCTGACCGCCGACGCCGCCGGCAATCTCTACGGCACCACCCGAGAAGGCGGCAGCGCCGGTCACGGCACGGTGTTCGAGCTGACAAAGGGTGCCACTGCCGTCACCACCCTCGTGAGTTTCACCGGCGCCAACGGCGCCAACCCTCTCGCCGGCCTGATCGCCGATGCCGCAGGCAATCTCTACGGCACCACCAACCAGGGCGGCAGCATTAATTACGGCACGGTGTTCGAGCTGGCCAAGGGCGCCACTGCCGTCACCACCCTCGCGAGCTTCACCAACGCTAACGGCGCCATCCCAATCGCCGGCCTGGTCGCCGACGCCGCCGGTAATCTCTACGGCACGACCTGGGAGGGCGGCACTAGGGGGAATGGAACGGTGTTCGAGCTGTCCGGCATCAGTTCACCGACCGTCCTGGGCACCGCCGCGCCCGGCTTCGGCACCGACACGCTGTCGGTCACGTTGACCTCGGACGCCGACTTCGCCACCGGTAGCTCGATCACGCTCTCGGGCGGCACCCTGGTATACACACCGGGTCTGGTCACCGCCGCCAAAGCTGGTTCGGACGTGATCAAATACGCCATCACCGACACTGTCACCGGCGCGGTCACCACCGAGACCCAGACCGTCATCCTGTCGAACGGCCCGGGTCCCATCGTCACCCTCGCCACATTGCCCGCCGCCAGCAACGCCCATACTGCAACCCTCGGCACCGCCACGCCGGGCTATAGTACCGACGCGCTCACGGTCGCGTTGACCTCGGACACCGACTTCGCCACCGGTAGCTCGATCACGCTCTCGGGCGGCACCCTGGTATACACGCCAAGCCTGATCACCGCCGCCAAGGCTGGTTCGGACGTGATCAAATACACCGTCACCGACACCATCACCGGCGCGGTCACCACCGAGACCCAGACCGTCATCTTGTCGAACGGCCCGGGTCCCATCGTCACCCTGGCGCCATCGCCCACCGTCAGCAACGCGCATGTCGCTACACTCATCACCCTGGCGAGCTTCACCGGCCCGCTGAGTTTCACCGGCTTCGGCCCTGCTGCCGGTCTGACTGCTGACGCCGCGGGCAATCTGTACGGCACCACCGAATTTGGCGGTAGCGGCGGTATGGGCACAGTGTTCGAGCTGGCCAACGGCGCCACCGCAATCACCACCCTCGCGAGCTTCACCGGCGCTACCGGGTCTATCCCACTCGCCGGCCTTACCGCTGACGCCGCAGGCAATCTCTACGGCACCACGTGTGTCAATGGCAGTGCCGGTCACGGCACGGTGTTCGAACTGGCCAAGGGCGCTACCGCCGTCACCGTCCTCGCGAGCTTCACCGGCGCCAACGGCGCCCTCCCGCTCGCCGACCTGACCGCCGCCGCCGCCGGCAATCTCTACGGCACCACCCGAGAAGGCGGCAGCGCCCATGAGGGGACGGTGTTCGAGCTAGCCAAGGGCGCTACCGCCATCACTACCCTCGCGACCTTCATCGGCGCCAATGGCGCCTACCCTGGCGCCGGCCTGACCGCTGACGCCGCCGGCAATCTCTACGGCACCACCGACGGAGGCGGCAGCGCCAATGACGGCACGGTGTTCGAGCTGGCCAAGGGCGCCACCGCCGTCACCACCCTCGCGAGCTTCACCGGCGCTAACGGCGCCAACCCCTTCGCTGGCCTCATCGCCGACACTGCCGGCAACCTTTACGGCACCACCAATGGAGGCGGCAGCGCCGCTGAAGGCACGGTGTTCGAACTGGCCAACGGCGCCACCGCAATCACCACCCTCGCAAGCTTCACCGGCGCCAACGGTGCCAACCCATCCGCCGGCCTGATCGCCGACGCCGCCGGCAATCTCTACGGCACCACCCGAAATGGTGGCAGCACCGGGGGGGGCACGGTGTTCGAGCTGTCCAGCCTCAGTTCGTCGGCCATCCTCGGCACCGCCGCGCCCGGCTTCGGCACCGACGCGCTTTCGGTCGCGTTGACCTCGGACGCCGACTTCGCCACCGGCAGCTCGATTACGCTCTCGGGCGGCACCCTGGTATACGCGCCAGGCCTGGTCACCGCCGCCAAGGTTGGTTCGGACGTGATCAAATACACCGTCACCGACACCGTCACCGGCGCGGTCACCATCGAGACCCAGACCGTCACCCTATCGAACGGCCCG
>JANXXW010000244.1 GCA_025350425.1 Rhodospirillales bacterium | reverse complement strand
GCGCGCTGGGTCGTGAAGCGGGACTGGCCAGGGCGCCGCCGGTCAAGCCAGGGCTGGATGTCGGCCTCGGACAAGGCGAGGCGCGGTGGGCAGCCATCCACCACGCAGCCGATCGCCGGCCCGTGGCTTTCGCCCCAGGTGGTGACGCGGAACAGGTGGCCGAAACTGTTATGCGACATGAATGTTATGTCACCTACGTAATTACTCCGTCACCACGCTGATGTCGGGAGCGCCAGGGTTCTTCATGCCAACCACGTGGTAGCCGGAATCGACGTGATGCACTTCGCCGGTGACGCCGGTTGAAAGGTCAGAGAGTAGATATAGGCCGGAGCCGCCCACTTCCTCGATGGAAACGTTGCGTTCCAGCGGTGCGTTGTATTGGTTCCACTTCATGATGTAGCGGAAATCGCCGATGCCGCTGGCGGCCAGGGTGCGGATCGGGCCGGCGCTGATGGCATTGACGCGGATACCGCGCTCGCCGAGGTCGGCGGCGAGGTAGCGCACCGAGGCCTCCAACGCGGCTTTGGCGACGCCCATGACATTGTAATGGGGCACCACCTTCTCCGCGCCGTAATAAGTGAGAGTGAGCATCGAGCCACCGTCGCGCATCGTGGCGGCCGCGCGGTTGGCCACGGTTGTGAAGCTGAAGCAGGAGATGTCGAGCGCCTGGAGGAAGGCCGCGCGCGGCGTGTCCATATATTTGCCGCGCAGATACGCCTTGTCCGCGAAGCCGATGGCATGGACCAGGAAGTCGATCTCCGGCCATCTGGCGGCGAGCCCGGCAAACGCGGCGTCCATGCTGGAATCGTCAGAAACGTCGCAGGGGAACACGAGGTCGGACCCGACGCTGGCCGCCAGCGGACGCACCCGTTTCTCTAGTGCATCGCCCTGATACGTGAAGGCGAGTTCCGCTCCCTGGGCCGCGCATGCCGCGGCGATGCCCCAGGCGATGGAGCGATCGTTGGCAACACCCATGATGAGGCCGCGCTTGCCTTGCATCAAAGTGCCGCGCGGAGGAGTCGTTTCGGGAGTGCGGTCTGTCATGCGTATCGTGGTGACATAGCACTACCCGATAGAGCAAGGGCGACGGCTTGGCGAAGTGCGCCCGTGTGCACATATCGGCATATCAGGAGTTCCGAAATGACCGATCCGTACGAACATTTCTCCGCTTGGTTGGCCGAGGCTGAGCAGACTGAGCCGAACGACCCGAACGCGATGTCGGTAGCCACGGCGACGGCGGGCGGCGTGCCCAGCGTACGCGTGGTGCTGCTGAAGGGCCACGATGCCAGGGGATTCGTATTCTACTCCAACCAGGAAAGCCGCAAGGGCGAGGAGTTGCTGGCCAATCCCCAGGCGGCGCTGCTGTTCCACTGGAAAAGCCTGCGCCGCCAGGTGCGGATCGAAGGCCATGTGGGAGGTGTCACCGAGGCGGAGGCGGACGCGTATTTCAGCAGCCGTTCGCGGGTGTCGCGGTTGGGGGCGATCGCGTCCGACCAATCCCGCTTGCTGCCCGAACGGGCGGAGCTGGAACGGCGCGTAGCGGAATACGACGTGGCCTACCCCGGCGACACCATCCCGCGTCCGCCGCATTGGTCCGGCTACCGCGTGGTCCCGGCCCTGTTCGAGTTCTGGCAGGACATGCCGTTCCGCCTGCACGACCGCACGGTGTACGAGCCAGCCGAAGGCGGCGGGTGGTCCACGCATAAACTGTATCCGTAACTAGTTTCTGTTAGCGTGGGGGGTATGAGCCAGACCCAGCGGCACCCCACGACGACGACGGAGTTCCTTGAGCTGGAGGGACAGCGCGAAGGCAACTACGAAATCGACGGCCACGGTATCGTGGTCATGACCGGCACCATCGTCGCGCACTCGACGATCTGCACCAATGTGCCGGTCGCGTTGCAAGCCGGGTTGCGCGACAAAGCGTACCGGGCGCGCGGCGTGCTCGCGGATAGTGAAACGCTGGTGTTACGCGAGATCGAAATCCCGATGGCCGGGGTCTGCAAGGACCTCGTGTTCGGCTTGACCTAGGTCATGGCCATCCCCGCCGCGCAGGCCGAAACCGCCGCGCTGCTGGAGCGCCTCGCCGGACGGGCGGCGCGGGAGACGCACATCTCGGCGGTGTTCATCGGCGAGAACACGGTCTGGAAGCTGCGGAAGGCGGTGCGGCTGGCCTTCCTCGACTTCACCACATTGGCCGAACGCGAGCGCACCGCGCGGCGCGAACTGGCGCTGAACACAGCCTCCGCGCCCGGCCTGTATCGGGACGTGGCGGCAGTCACCCGCACCCCCGGTGGCCTGAGCCTGGGCGGCACGGGTGAGGTAGTGGACTGGGTGGTGCGGATGGCGCGGGTGCCGACCGGCGACTTTCTCGACGTCATCGCGGCGGACGGGCACATGACGCCGGAGTTGCTCGACCGGATCGCCGACGCGGTGGCGGAAGATCATGCCGGACGGCCGGCGGTGCCATGCGATCAGGTCCTGGCACTCCGCCAAGTGGCCCAGGGGAATGCAAGCGCGGCCCGCGCTGCCGGGCTGGACGACGCGCGGGTGGGCGCGTGGCTCACGGCCATGCTGGAGGCCATCGCGGCACGCGAGGCACTGCTGGCCGGGCGGGCACGGGCCGGTTTCGTGCGGCGGGCGCATGGCGACCTGCACCTCGGCAACATGTGTCTCTGGCGGGGCCAGCCGGTGCCGTTCGACGCGCTGGAGTTCGATGAGGTGCTGGCGACCATCGATCTCGGCTACGATC
Organism: Rhodospirillales bacterium; assembly: GCA_025350425.1. Classification (GTDB taxonomy): domain Bacteria; phylum Pseudomonadota; class Alphaproteobacteria; order Acetobacterales; family Acetobacteraceae; genus JANXTF01. The sequence continues at coordinate 14,412 of JANXXW010000244.1, read as the reverse complement.
TCGCCTTCCTGCTGATGGACCTGGAGCAGCGCGCGGGCCGGGCCAGCGCCAACCGTGTGTTGAACCGCTACGTGGCGCGTACCGGCGACGTGGCGCTGGTGGCGCTCCTGCCACCTTTCCTATCGATGCGGGCCATGGTGCGCGCCCACGTGGCGGCGGCGCGAGGCGAGGCCACTGAGGCGGACGCCTACCTCGGCACGGCGGAGGCGCGGCTGGTCGCGGTGACGCCAGTGGTGGTCGCGATCGGCGGGTTGCCCGGCACCGGCAAATCGACGATCGCGCGGCTGCTGGCGCCGTTGCTGGGTGCTGCGCCGGGCGCGCTCATCCTCCGCAGCGATGAGATCCGCAAGCGACTGCGCGGGGTGGCGCCGGAGCGGCACCTGCCGACAGAGGCATACTCGTTCGAGATCAGCCAGGATGTGTTCGCCACGCTCGCGGATGCGGCTGGAATTGCCTGCGGCGGCGGCCATGCGGTGGTCGCGGACGCAACCTTCATGGACGACGCGCACCGAGCGGCCGTCGCGGAAGCTGCCGGCGATGTTCCGTTCCTGGGCGTTTGGCTCCATGCGGAATTGCCCGTGCTGGAACAGCGCATACTCGCCCGGCGAGGCGACGCGTCGGATGCCGATGTCGCGGTGCTGCGCCAGGCGGCGGCCAACGACCCCGGACCCGGCGCATGGCTGGCGGTGGACGCCACGAATGCGGATGCGGCGCTGGACACTGTGAAACAGGCTCTCAGTGAACTCGGGACGGTGTGCTAAAAGACCATGAAGCGTTCAAAGGAGCGACCGAGATGGCCATCCGCAAATTGTTGCTTCCGCTCACCGGGACCGCGGCAGGGGAAGCAGCGCTCGCCACCGCGCTGATCGCGGCGCGCATGTGGAACGCGCATGTGACTGCGCTGCATGTTCGCGTGGACAGCCGGGACGTGGCGCCGCTGGCCGGCGAAGGCCTGTCCGGCGCGATGATCGAGGAGATGATGTCGGCCACCGAGAAGGAAAGCTCGGACCGGGCGCACGCCGTACATTTGATGTTCGACCGCTTTGTGGCCCAGCAGGGCGTGACCGTCGCCGACGCCCGGCCAAAGGCCGGCATTGCAACCGCCAGCTTCGCCTCCGTCACCGGGCGCGAGGAGGATCTCGTGGCACAGTTGGCACGGCTGGCCGATCTGACGGTGGTGCCGCATCCCGAGGCCGGCGAAGACGTCTCGTCGTCGGATGCGCTGCACGCGGTGCTGTTCGATTCCGGCCGCCCGGTGCTGATCGCGCCCCGGATCGCGCCTGTGACGATGGGCCATCGCATCTGCGTCGGCTGGAACGGCACCGCCGAATCCGCCGCCGCTGTGGTGGGCGCGCTACCCTGGCTGCAACGGGCGCAGGCAGTTCGGGTGCTTTCGGCCGAGGAATACCAGCGTCGCGGGCCGGCTGCGGCGGCGTTGGTGGATTACCTCGCCTTGCACGGCGTGGAGGCCGAAGTCGCCACCTTCCGCCCGATCGACAAGGAAGTGGGGGCCGGCCTGCTGATGGCCGCGCGGGAGTTCAACGCGGATTTCCTCGCCATGGGGGCGTACTCGCATTCCCGCCTGCGTCAGTTGATCCTCGGTGGCGTGACACGGCATGTGCTGGAGAACTCGTCGATGCCGATTCTGATGGCCCGGTAGGCTATCGCCCTAGGCCGCCGCGTCCACCGCCGCGTCCACCCCGGCGAGAACGCCGAACTGCGCCCCATGCAGCCGGCTGTAGATACCCCCAGCCAGGACCAGATCGGCATGGCGGCCCTGTTCGGCCAAGCCGGTCTCGTCCACCACAACGATACGGTCGGCGCCCTGGATGGTGGCGAGACGGTGGGCGATGACCAGGGTGGTGCGGCCCCTGGACAGTTCGAGCAGGCTCTGTTGGATCGCCCGCTCGGTTTCGGTGTCGAGCGCGGAAGTCGCTTCGTCCAGGATCAGAATCGGCGGATTCTTCAGGAACATCCGCGCAATGGCCAGGCGCTGCTTCTGGCCGCCGGACAGTTTCACCCCCCGCTCGCCGATGACCGTGTCCATGCCGTTGGGCATGTTGGCGATGGTTTCCTCCAGGCGAGCACGGTGCGCGGCGTCCACGATGTCGGCTTCGGCAGCGCCGAGGCGGCCATAGGCGATGTTGTCGCGGATGGTGCCTGCGAACAGGAACACGTCCTGCTGGACAATGCCGATCTGGCCACGCAGGGAAGCCAGCGTCATCGCGCGGATGTCGATGCCATCGATGGTGATACGGCCGCCTTCCACGTCGTAGAAGCGTGGCAGCAAGGAGCAGATCGTGGTCTTGCCGGCACCCGACGGCCCCACGAACGCCACCGTCTCGCCAGCGCCGATCGTAAGGTCGATGCCGTCCAGCACCGGACGGCCCGGCGCGTAGCCGAAGGTGACGCCTTCGTAGCGGATTTCGCCGCGTAGGCCCGACACGGCCAGGGCACCGGGCGCGTCGACGATGTCGGGCTCGGTGTCCAGTAGTTCGGTATACCGCTTAAACCCGGCGATACCCTTGGGGTAGGTCTCCATCACCGAGTTGATCTTCTCGACAGGGCGGAAGAACACATTGATCAGCAACAGGAATCCGACAAATCCGCCAGCGGTGAGTTGGTCGTGCAGCACAAACCATGTGCCGGCGATCATCACCACGATCTGCGTCGCGCGCATGCTGAGATAGCTGAGCGACGTGCTGGCCGCCATCAGGCGGTAGGCGCGCAGTTTTGTGGTCCGGTACTGGTCGTTATCATGGGCGAACAGCCGGCGCTCGTGGTCCTCGTTGGCGAAGGCCTGCACCACGCGCATCCCGCCGACGTTCTCCTCGATGCGGGCGTTGAACTGCCCGACGCGGCCGAACAACTCGCGGAAATTGCGCGTCATGCGGGTGCCATAGCGGCCAGCGAGCAGGCCGGTGGCGGGCACGACCAGGGTGGTGAGCAGCGCCAGCTTCGCGTTGACCGCGAACATGAGCGCAAAGGCGCCGATGAAGGTCATCACCGCGATGAACAGGTCTTCCGGGCCGTGATGGGCGACCTCGCCGACTTCCTCCAGGTCCTTGGTCACGCGGGCGACGAGGTGGCCGGTTTTTTGGTTGTCGTAGAAGCGGAACGAGAGTTTTTGCAGATGATCGAAGGCGCGGCGGCGCATCTCGGTTTCAATGTTGATGCCGAGCATGTGGCCCCAATAGGTGACCACGACCATCAAGCCACCGTTGATCAGGTAGATCGCCAGCAGGCCTACCGAGGCGATCACGATCAGGCCCCAATCCTGCCCCGGTAGCAGCCGGTCCACGAAGGTGCGGACGGCCATGGGAAAGCCGAGTTCGAGCAGGCCCGAAACGATCGCGCAACCGAAATCCAGCAGGAACAGGCGCCGATAGGGACGGTAGTACGAGAAGAAGCGCCGCAGCATCGTGCGGGGTGGCATGCTGGCGTTTTGCATGGATTGAACCTAGGTCGGAGGTGCCGTCGCGCACCAACATTATCTTGTGGTCCCTGAATTGTGACGCCGCCGCATGGCCGTGCTACCGCGGGATCCTTTAATAATCGCACGAAGGGAATGCCGAGATGCTGGAAGTCGAGACGCCGGCCGACATGGACGCCCAGGTGGGCAAGCCGCTGGGAAGCAGTTCGTGGTTCGTGATAACCCAGTCGATGATCGACAAATTCGCCGAGGCGACAGGAGATCACCAGTGGATTCACGTGGACGTGGACCGCGCCAAGCGCGAGATGCCCGGCGGCAAGACCATAGCGCATGGCTTTCTCACGCTGTCGCTGCTTCCGCGCCTGAGCCAAGAAATCGTGGCAATCCGCAAGCGCTCGCGGGCGCTGAACTATGGGTCCAACAAGGTGCGTTTCACCGGACCGGTTCCAGTCGGCTCACGCATCCGGCTGACGCAGATATTGAAGGCGTCGGAGAAGGTGGATGGCGGTCGGCGGCTGGTCTACGAGGCAACGATCGAGATCGAAGGCTCCACACGTCCGGCCCTGGTCGCCGAAACCATCACGTTGGTGTTCGACTGAGGCGAACATGAGTGCATTAGAGGATCGCCTGGAGGGCGTACGCCTGGTCCGCGACAGCGCGGGCGGCATAGCGCCCCGTCCCGGCGCTGCGGGGGGCAATTTGCGGCGCATTCGCGCGCTGCGATTCACCACAGCCGGTTTTGACCGGGAAGTCTGGCGCGAAATGTGCACGCTTGGCTGGCCCGGCCTCATCCTGCCGGAGGAGCGGGGCGGCAGCGGCCTCGGCCTGCGCGAGTTCTGCGCTCTCGCTGAGGAGCTTGGCGCTGCGCTGGCGCCGGAACCGCTGATTGCTTGCGCCATGGCGGCGGCATCGCTGCAGGACGACCGGCTGGCAGCGGTGCTGGCCGGCGACCTCGTGGTCGTTCCCGCTTGGCAGGAACGCGCCAACACGCTGGATCAGGCCGGCGATACCGTCCTGCGCGATGGCTGCGTGACCGGGCGCAAGATGTTCGTGCCAATGGCTGGCGGCGCGGATGCGTTCCTGGTGACAACATCCGCAGGCCCGGTGCTGGTGATGCGGGACGCGCCGGGAGTGACGCTCGTGGTCGAGCAAACCCAGGATGGAGGCAATTTCGGTGTCCTCTCGTTCGCCGACGTACCCGGCGATGTTCCTGGGGCTTGGGACAGCGGGGCACTGGACGCAGCGACGCTCGCCACCGCTGCCTACCTGCTCGGCGTGATGGAGGCGGCCTTTGCGCTGACGCTCGACTATCTACGTACGCGCAAGCAGTTCGGCCGTGTGATCGGCAGCTTCCAGGCATTGCAACACCGGGCGGCCGACCTCAAGCTTCGGATCGCGTTGACGCGTGCCAGCGTGGAGAATGCCGCCGACGTGTTCGACGGGGCGCCGACCATGGCCGAGCGGCAGGGCGCCGTCTCGCGCGCCAAGGCGAGGGCGTCGGAGGCGGCGATGTCGGTAACTCAGGAGGCGATACAGCTGCACGGCGGCATCGGCTACACCGACGAGTACGACGTTGGGCTCTACTTGCGAAAAGCCATGGTCCTGAGCAATCTCTATGGCTCACCAGCCCTGCACCGGAGGCGCTTCGCGGCCTGCGTCCCGGATGGTGACGACGATTGATCCAAACCAATTCTGGCGCGTTAATTGTGCAAAATTAGGATTTTGTCCAATGTTTCTCCTTCTGCTAATCGTTCTCGTCGTCGTCGCCCTCGGCGGTTTCGGCCACACCGGGTATCGGCGTGGCTGGTATGGCGGCTATCAAGGTGGCCGTGGGTCCGGTTACGGTAACTGGGGCGGCGGCGGACTCGGACTGGTGGTGATCATCATCCTGCTGTTCCTCCTGCTTGGCGGCGGACGCTTCGGGTAAAAACGCACTCGGACCGGCAGGATGACGTGCTGCCGGTCCGGTCATTTCCCGCTGGGTATCATGGATGACAGGTCCGTGCCGTTCACCAGGACCTTGCCGTCTGCGTAATTGACATCCCAAACCGTGGTGGGGCCTTCGACGCGGCCCATTCCCTTCAACAGAAACAGAATTGGCCCCATACCCGTCTGCTGTAGTGCTGGCGTCGCGTTTACCTGCCTGATCAATTCGTCGAGCCCGAGTGCAGCGAAGCGGGCGGTTCCCTTGATGTCGGTGGTTGAGGCGATCAGCATCTGTCCGCCGCCGGTAAGGGAAGCAGGACCCATCGTAAGCTCAATGCCGTCCACGCCCAGGTTCAGCGGCCCCTTGGCCAACAGCCCAAGTGCCTCCGCCGTCAATGCGCCCTCATCCTTGCCGTCGGTGTCGATGGCACGGTCCAGCAAAGCGAACAGGTCGGCCGACGGCACTCCCGAGGCGTGGGGGCGTAACGCTATATGAGTGGGGAGATAGTCGCGCATCGGGCCGGGAGGTATGTCAGGGCTGGAAAACCCGTCCATCACCACCGCCAAATGCACATCGACCTTGCCATCAGGGGCTCCGATCCCGAACCCGAAAGCGACCTTGCCGATAGTCACGCCGTGGCTGGAGGCTTCCATATGGATGTTCTCCATGCCGAGTTCCTCATCGAACCCGCCTGTCGACGCGCGGAAGGCCGCCAGGAACTGCCGCATCGAATTCTTCTTTGCCGGCGTCATTCCGGCAGGAGTCGCGGGAGGCACCGGCGGGGAGGCGGGCGTCTGGAGCTGCAAGGCGCTGGCAAGGGCCTGCTTGGCATTGTCCACGACCTTGGGATTGCCTTTGCCGGTCGAGGGCGCAGGCAAGGCGGCAGCGATGTTGGTCCCATTCGGCGCAACTATGGAATCAGAACCCATCGTCAACGCGCTTCGGATCATCAAGCCGATCTGGTCTAGCGCGAGGTCCTTGGCATGGCTGCCCATGCTCAGCCGGTCGGCCGTGAGCTTGAACCGCGAGCCGTCTGCCAGCACGCTGTCGGTTGCTAGCTTTTCGCCACGGCCCTCCAGCAATAGGTCCGCAAACCCGGGAGATGACGGCCGCACCACCGCGTGGGAGCTATAATTGGCGATACCCGTGGCGCTGGTGCCGCCCGTTCCGTTGGTGGCCGAACTGTAGCCACGCACTGCAAAGTCCAAAACGGTGGGCGTGGCGAGACTGGTATCGACGATACCGTGCGAAGACTGCTCATCGATGCGGGCGTTCATGCTGTTGAAGCCGGTGTCGTCCGGCCGCGCGCTGTCCACGCGCCAGGTCGAGGGCAGCCGCAAATCGTCGATCGACCAACGATTCGCATCGAGTTGCTTGGTATTTGCGGTGATCGGGCCGCTGGTGATGGCAACAGGCGTATTCGCCACGGGACCCGCGATATCAAGCGACAGGCGCAAATGATCGCCCTCTGGGACCACATGGACCGGCTTGTCGCCGAGGACGACGTTTGGGCCGAGCAAGGTGGCCAGCCAGCCACGCAACTGGCTCTGGAGTTGGATGGCCTGGTCGGAAGTGGCGTCCTGAGCACGAGCCGCCACCGGCGCCAATATGGTCGCGGCCAATAGGGCCGAGCGGAGACAGCGGAGCGGGCGGAACATCGCGTTTCCTTCGATTAGCACCGTCACCATAGCCTAGGGAAGTTAATCATGTCTGATCGAAATCGACGATCACGCACAACCGCGTCGGGTTTGCCTGGCAGGCTCAATCACGCGAAGTGAAATCCACCACCGCGGCAAATCCCGTCTCGGAGCCGAAAGCCAGGAACGCGCCGTCAGGGCTCCATGCCATCGCCGAGATCGCCCCCCGGCCAGGGGCTACCACCGGCACGATCCGGGAGGTCGTGATGTCGGCGAGCACCACCAGCCCGTCGGAAAATCCGACGGCCACCGCCTCGTGCTTGGGATTGCACACGACGAAGCTGCATGTCGCGGAATCGCCCCCGGCCAGTTCCGTGGGCGCCTTGCCCATCGGGCCACCGCCGAAAAAGGGCCATAGAACAACGCTCTCGGCACCCGAAGTCGCCAGCCATTTGCCGCTTTTCGTGAAACTCATAGCCTGGGTCTTGGAGGGATACCCGCTCATCCGCATGTGCTGGCCATCGGACAGGCGCCAGCCGTGCAGCGAATTCTCCTGCATCGAAGTGACCACGTTTTCGCCAGCGGGGTCGATGGCCACGCCGGTGTGGCTGCCCTTCCACTCCAATTTGCGCGGGTTATCGGTTTTGGATGCCACAAACCAAAGGCTGGCCCCGCCATAATGCGATGCCGCGATCCGCTTACCTTTCGCGTCGAACGCGATGCCGGTGACTGTCGAGGGATGCTCCAAGCGCTTCAAGACAGCGCCGTTTTCGCCCAGAACATGCACCGTCTTACCCACCGCACATGCCAAAATCCGCTGTTTTTCGTCGGCGAAACTGGCGACCCGCTCGACCCATTTGGAGCCGAAGCCGGCCAGAACGGTATGTTCCATACCTATCCGGCAAAGCTTCCCGTCATCCCCGCCGCTCAGGAAGCCGACCCGCGCGCAATCGGAAGATAGGGCCAGAACGGAACCGTCATGCGCCATCACAGTCCGCCATTCCTCGCGATCAGCGACCCCGACCAGCCGGACGGAGCCGTCGCCGCACGCGAATGCCGCGGTGCCGCCCGCCCGGTCGAACACGGTGGCGACCACGAACGCGTCCAGCTCGCGATGCGCGCCCCGCGTCTCCAGCAGGAAATCCGGCGTGGGCAGGCTCAAGCGGCGCACCCCTCGAACCCGCGCCTGAGTTGCGGGCGATTGAGGTTGCGGCCGATGAACACCAGCCGGCTCACACGCGGATCGCCGTCCTTCCAGGGCCCGATGAAGTCGCCGTCGGCGATCATGTGGACGGCCTGGAACGCGAACCGCCGGTTGTCGCCCTTGTAGGACAGGATGCCCTTGGTCCGAAGCAGGTCCTGGCCCTGCTGCGCCAGCAGGCCACCGATCCAGGCGTTGAACTTCTCCGGATCGATCGGCGTCTTCACCTCGAAGCTCATCGAGGCGATGTCGTCGTTATGCTCGTGCTCGTCGTCGGTCAGGAAATCGGGCGTATGCGCCAGCACGCGGTTGAGGTCGAACGCACCCTGGTCCAGCAACTCGGCGATCGGCACGTTGGATTTCTGCGCGTGATGGATCTTGGCGAACTTGTTGATCCGGCGGATCTGCGCCTCAACCGCAACGAGCTCGTCAGCCGTCACGAGGTCGGTCTTGTTGAGCACGATTACGTCAGCGAAAGCGATCTGGTCCTCCGCCTCATGGCTGTCCAGCAAGCGTTGCGGCAGGTGCTTGGCATCCACCACCGTCACGACGGCGTCGAGCCGCGTCTTGGCCCGGATGTCGTCGTCGACGAAGAAGGTCTGCGCGACCGGCGCCGGGTTGGCCAGCCCCGTGGTCTCGATGATGATGCCGTCGAACTTGGTGCGCCGCTTCATCAGCGCGCCGACGATGCGGATGAGATCGCCGCGCACGGTGCAGCAGATGCACCCGTTGTTCATCTCGAACACCTCCTCGTCGGTGTCCACGACCAGGTCGTTGTCCACGCCCAGCTCACCGAACTCGTTGATGATCACGGCGTATTTGCGCCCGTGGTTCTCAGTGAGGATGCGGTTCAGCAGCGTGGTCTTTCCGGCGCCGAGATAGCCGGTGAGGACGGTAACGGGCACCAATGTATCGGACATCTGTTTTCCAAAGCCTCGCGAATTGAACGATCTATATAGACGCATCCGAAGCTAAATGCAGGATGGCGCCGCGCAGCCCGTCCAGTGCCGCCCTTGCCTCCCTCACGTCGAACAACTTTGCCCGCGCCAATCCCGCTAATCCCAGTGCTGCCCTGCGCGCCGGATCGAGCGCCAGCTGCACGAGGCATTCCGCCATGCCGGCGACATCGTCCGGATCGATCCGCACCGCGACATCTCCCACGACCTCCGCCAGCCCTCCGCGCCCGGAGCATAGCAAGGCTGCGCCGGACGCCATCGCTTCGAGCGCCGTCAGCCCGAACGGTTCCGCCCAGCGGCTCGGCACCACCATGATGGCGGCGCCGGCCATCGCCGCCAGCACTGCGTCATGCGGACAATATCCCGAAAGCAAGATTCCAGCTGCCTCGGCCCGGGGCCGCAGCGCGCGGAGGAACGGAGTCTCGGGACTGTCCGCCCCGAACCGGTCGGCCCCGATCATCTCTGCCCGCCACCCCGGCAAACGCGGCAACGCCCGCGCACACGCCGCCACGAACGCATCCGCCCCCTTGTCCGCCACCACTCTCCCTGCAAACAGGATCACCTGCTCCCGCAACGGCGGCGACGGCGGCAACGCAGCCAGATCGATGCAGTTGGGCAACACCACCGCCTTCTCGCCCGCGACGCCCTCCAGCAATCTCTCACGCAAATACTGCGAAACGGTTAACACCCCGGCCAAGCGCTGCAACAGCCGCGTCCGCGCTGCCGGCGTGCGGGCGCTGCGCATTCCCTGTGGATCGTTGTGCAGCACCAGCAGCACCGGCAAGGGCGCCAGCCTCCGCGCGAGCGATAGCGCCACGTCCGGCCGATTATGCACCTCGACCAGCGCGGGCCGTTCCTGGCGGAAACTGCGGGCTACCGCGCCGGCATAGCGCGACGCGACGCTGCCCAATCCCCAGGGTGTCCGCACCGCCCGGAACGGCACATCCTGGAACGGGTTCGCGGTCGCGGCACCCGATATCACGGATTTGAAACGCCCAGGCTGCCGCGCGATCCGGTGCGCCAGCAGCCCTACCGCGCCACTCGCCGTCGGCGAAAACCTCTCTCCCGGCGGAAGCACGACGGCGATCCAGTCATCCGGCTTGGATGGCGCCAGCCCACCTGCTTCACGCCCCATTTGTCCACCGCCCCCGCCGGCATTTGGATCGGTTTTGCCGGACTAGGCGCGCGCCTTGCGCGGCGGCTTTACCGCCGGCGCCGGGGTCTTGTCCGGGTAGTTACACCATTCCGCGGCCACGCACCGCCAGCATTCCGGAGTTCGCGCCTTACACACGTAACGTCCATGCAGGATGAGCCAATGATGTGAGTCCCGCAGCAGTTCGGTGGGGATGCGCTTGACCAAGCCGTCTTCCACCGCGCGCTCGTTTTTGCCCGGCGCGATGCCGGTGCGGTTGCCAAGGCGGAACACATGCGTGTCCACCGCCATGGTCGCCTGCCCGAACGCCACGCTCAGCACCACGTTGGCGGTCTTGCGCCCAACCCCCGGCAGCGCCTCCAGCGCCTCCCGGTCGGCCGGCACCACGCCACCATGCCGCTCCACCAGCAATCGTGAGAGTTCGGCGGCGTTCCGGGCCTTGCCCTGCCACAGCCCGATGCTGCGGATGTATGGCCCGATGCCCTCCGCCCCAAGAGCCGCCATCGCCGCCGGGTCGGGCGCCACCGCGAACAGCGCCGATGTGGCCTTGTTGACGGCCACATCGGTGGTCTGCGCGGACAGCATCACGGCCACCAGCAGCGTGAACGGATCGCCGTATTCGAGATCGCTTTCCGGCTCCGGATTGGCCTGCGCCAGGGCGGCGAGGAACGCGCGCAGCCGGTCGCGGGTCATGGGCTTGGCGCGGCGGGCGGGACGAGCAAGAATGGACATGGCCGCCAGCATCGTTTGCGTCACGCGGAGTGGCAAGTTCATCGGCGCACGCGATCAGGGAGGGGCAAACTTGGCTGAACCGACAAAGCTGGCACCCTGTCTAGCGCCGTGCCGGCCGCCGCCTACATGACCGACATGAGCTTTGACCGAAATGCCATGTTCTTCGAGGCGGTGATAATTCCTCACCGCAGCCTGTCGCGCCGGGGCCGGATCCGGTTGCTCACCGCGATCGGCCTCATGGGCACCGTGTCGGCGACGATTTTTTTCATACTCGGCGCCTACCCCGTGATTGGCTTCACCGGGCTTGAGCTTCCGTTTGCCGGCTGGCTCATCCACCGCCATGCGCTCGAGGGGCGGGCCAGCGAAGTCGTCGTGATCGCGCCATCCGGCCTGCAGATCCGCCGCACCACACGAGACAACAAGCGTCACGTCATTACGCTGCCAGTCGGTTGGCTCAATGTCACATTGCGCGAGAAACCCGGCCGCATCCCTACCTTGCTGGTCGGCAGCCGGGGCGATCAGCATGAGATTGGCCGCAGTCTCGGCGAGGAAGAAAAGCGAGATCTCGCGCGGGCGATCAGAGAGGCCCTACAGCGCTGGCGCAATCCCCGCTTCGACGACGACGACGAGTAGCCGGCCCCTGGCGAGGCCGGCCCAAGGCTAGGCGGTTGGGGTGTGGGCCACGCCCTTTTCCACCAGCAACGTCTCCAGTTCGCCAGACTGATACATCTCGGTCACGATGTCGCAGCCGCCGACGAACTCACCCTTGACGTAGAGTTGGGGGATGGTCGGCCATTGCGAGTAGCTCTTGATCCCGTCGCGCAGTTCGGCATCCTCCAGCACGTTGGCGGTCTGGAACTTCACCCCGAGATGCGTCAGAATCTGCACTACGCGCGCCGAGAAGCCGCATTGCGGGAACAGCGCGTTGCCCTTCATGAACAGCATCACCGGGTTGGCGTTGATCTCTGTTTCGATGCGGGCGATGGCGGGTGTGGTGGTCGAGCTCATAATGGAACCTCGTTCAAGCGGGAGTTGAAGTCTGCAACGCGAGGGCATGGAGTTCGCCCCCCATCCGGCCGCGTAAGGCGGCATAGACAATCTGGTGTTGGCGCACGCGAGACATGCCACGAAAACTTTCGCTGACCACGCTGGCAGCGTAGTGGTCTCCGTCGCCGGCGAGATCCTCGATGGATACGACGGCATCGGGCAATGCGGCCTTTATCAACGCCTCGATATCCGCACTCGCCATCGCCATGCCGAAACCCCTGTCAGGATGCGGGAGCCATCCAAGCGGGGAAAAACCGCTCATGCGCCACACGCAATCGTTCAATCGATATGGCCACGCCATCCGGCAGTGTCAAATCCTCGCCGCCGCTGACGCCCAACAATATGGATGCCACTCCAGCGGCCTTCGCCGCCGCCGTCAGCGCCGCCGAATCGCGTGTCGTTACCACGTAGCGCCCCTGATCCTCGCCAAACCAGAATGCGTGCGCGGCACCCGGCGGCGCGTGCAGCAGCCTTACGCCGGTGCCACCAGCCAGCGCCATTTCCGCCACCGCGATCAGCAGCCCGCCATCGGACACGTCATGACACGCCGCCACATCGCCCGAAAGAATCCGCGCCCGCACGAAATCTCCCGCCAGCCGCTCCGCCGCCAAATTCACTGGCGGCGGCGGGCCGTCCTCGCGCCCAGCGATCTCGCGCAGCCATAGCGATTGGCCCAGCCATCCCTCGGTCGCCCCGATCAGCACGATATCGAGCCCCGGTGCCAGCGCCAGCCCGACTGCGTGGGCCGCATCTTCGATCAAGCCCAGGCCGCCTATCGCGGGCGTCGGCAGAATGCCGGTTCCCTCGGTCTCGTTGTAAAGACTGACATTTCCGCTCACCACGGGGAAATCGAGTGCCACGCAAGCCGCCGCCATGCCGCGAATGCTGGCCGCGAACTGCCCCATGATTTCGGGCTTCTCTGGATTGCCGAAATTCATGTTGTCGGTTATTGCCAGCGGCTTTGCGCCGGTCGCGGTGATGTTGCGCCAAGCCTCGGCCACCGCCTGCGCGGCCCCCGCCTCGGGGTCAGCGAAGCAATAGCGCGGCGTGCAATCCGTGGTCAGCGCCAGCGCCCGGCGGCTGCCTTCAATCCGCACGATCGCCGCGTCCGCCGCCCCTGGCCGCTTCACCGTCTGGCCGCCGATGGTGCTGTCGTACTGGTCCCACACCCAGGCGCGCGAGCACAGATCGGGGCACCCGATCAGCGTCTCCAGGGCCGCCGCGAGGCCAACCGGATCGGCCACTTCACCCAAGGCCGCCCGCTTCGGCGTCTCCACCATCGGCCGGTGATACAGCGGCGCCTGATCGGCCAACGGCGCCAGCGGAATGTCCGCCTCGATCCGCCCCTTGTGCGAAACCACGATCCGCCCCGTATCGGTCAGGTAACCGATGACCGCGAAATCCAGTTCCCACTTCTCAAAGATCGCCCGCGCGACATCCTCCCGATCGGGCCGCAGCACGATCAGCATCCGCTCCTGGCTTTCCGAGAGCATCATCTCGTACGCCGTCATCTCCGTCTCACGCTGCGGCACCGCGTCGAGGTCGAGCGCCAGACCGACGCCCCCCTTGCCCGCCATCTCCACGCTCGAACTGGTCAGTCCCGCAGCACCCATGTCCTGGATCGCCACAATCGCGTCTGTCGCCATCAGCTCCAGGCACGCCTCGATCAACAGCTTCTCGGTGAACGGGTCACCGACCTGCACGGTCGGCCGCTTGGCCTCGGAATCCTGCCCGAACTCGGTGCTCGCCATGGTCGCGCCATGGATACCGTCACGCCCGGTCTTGGAGCCGACATAGACCACCGGATTGCCCACGCCGGCCGCCGCCGAAAGGAAAATACGGTCGGTCCGCGCGATCCCGACGGTCATCGCGTTCACCAACGGATTGCCGTTATAGGCCGGGTGAAAGTTGATCTCCCCGCCCACCGTCGGCACGCCCACGCAATTGCCGTAGCCGCCGATGCCTCGCACCACGCCATCCACCACATGCTTGGTGCGAGGATGGTCCGGGCTGCCGAACCGCAACGCGTTCAAATTGGCAATCGGCCGCGCGCCCATGGTGAACACGTCGCGCAGGATGCCGCCCACGCCGGTCGCAGCACCCTGGTAAGGCTCGATGAAGCTCGGGTGGTTGTGGCTTTCCATCTTGAAGATCGCCGCCAGGCCCTCGCCGATATCCACCACGCCCGCGTTCTCGCCGGGACCATGGATCACCCAAGGCGCCGTCGTCGGCAGCGTCTTCAGCCACACGCGGGATGATTTGTAGGAGCAATGCTCCGACCACATCACGCTGAACACGCCCAGTTCCGTGAGGCTCGGGGTCCGCC
>JANXXW010000243.1 GCA_025350425.1 Rhodospirillales bacterium | reverse complement strand
GTGCTGACGAGGCCCTTGACCGACGAATGCTGTGTTTGAATCGACGCCCGCAAACCAACGTAAAGCTCATACACGATGATCAGGAACGGGATCATGGCCAGCACCCACCACGTCCAGCGGCCGGCATTGGTTGTTGCAATCTCGCCGGGATAGCCGAGGATGATCATGAGCGCCGCAAGTATGCCAAGGCGAAAGCCTTTGGATACCGTCTCAGCAGCTGAAAGACGCATCACGAGAATTAGCTCAACCAGCAACAATGGGACAGTGAGCAGCCAATCGACATACCGATACGCGTCGTTGAATGGAACACCAGTCAGAGTGAGCTTCCCATTGATCAGGGTAAAAGCCGAATCCCAACTGTTGAAGATTCGGAGGTAGTGATAGCCGGCGATCAATGTAACGAGGCCCGTAAGGGTCAGCGCAGTCTTGTACGCTGGAGCGACCTGCGAGCGGCCGAGAAATGAGAACAGTGTCGCAGCGCCCATAACCGCAATAGTGAACGAAAACGCATTGTAGACAAGCTCGTACTGCCCGACGGAAAGATTACCCATATTATTGGTTCCCTTCAAAATGAACGAAAATATACTTGACCATTCAAAATTCCTCCTATGTCGGACATTTGATGGGGCAAACCCAGCTGTCAAGAGTGGCTGTTGTGTGGGACTGACGCGGTCGAGATATGACCAAACCTGGGGGACGACGGTTTGAGAGAGGCGGCGTACCGCGGTAGGTAGAAGCCTGCCTGAAGCTCCCGAAGAAGCGATACGCCACGATGCGCGATGGCAATGTTGTTTTCCTCCGTCAGCCCGACACAATCGACGAGATACTGACGATCGTTATACGCACCGACGCGCGCCGAGTTCGAGTCCAAGCTATCGAGGCCGAGGCTGGCCTATTCCTTGCCGCAATAAAGGGCGTCCACCTTCCGGATGGGCATGACCGCCTTGCTCGTTGCGGCCATGGATCAGAACGCCAAATGCCGACCGGCAGCGGCCCGGTTGCGGTGCAGCAAGTCAGGTTGCGCGACCGGAATGCTAATGAGGGGGGCGAGCGGATTGGTTTCATACCGGTCATCCTGCTGCGCCGGGCTTGGCGCACATCCGCGAATGAATGCAATGCTGCCGATCCTCCATCTGTACAGCGTAAAAGGGCGGGTTCGATGTATGCGGGGCTTCAAATCCGATCAGGCCGCCGCGCGCTCCTGCGTTGAGCACGGCGAGCTCCGTGATCTCCTGCGCTACCGTCGGCGTGACAACCAACTCATTCCCGCCTGACCCGTCGGTCGCGCTTCACTACAGCCGCACGGTTTGTGCTCGGCATTATGCAGGCGGCCTGAGCGCAGTACTGTCCATCGATGTAACTCGGCAAGACAGGCGCGAGGGCTGAAAGAACCAGCCGTTGGCACCGATGCGAGCCCAGCCTGAGACACCGCACATGAATGACGAACGGTCTATGGCCGCAACCGTTCGTGCCTCCAACGAGCTCTCGCAGGTCCAGCTACGCATGACGCGCGACCGCTGCAGTTGGACTCTTTGCTCGTTGATGCCATGTCCGTACCGACGGATTAAGATGAGATAGGAGGAATAACTGACGGTCAACCTGTGGCAGACGCGCCTTTCGCGCGTGTGTCTCTGGGGCAGTGCCGTAAGCTGGCTGTCGGCGCTAGCGGCGTCTGAACGCTGGGAGGAGATCGCTGACTGCCCGTGACTTCAGGCCGGATCGGCACCAATCTGGCGTACTCTCGTGTAGCCGGGTAGCCGAACGAGAGGCCCAAGCTGCAAAGGTAGTAAGTTCTTATTACAGCACCGATAAGGAAGCGCTTGCATGCATGAACACTCACACGGCGGCATGAACGACTGGGCGACAGATGGCCTTCGCCTACCGCTCGGCCACCTTCCCGGCACACGCTACCCCGACTCGCGGGTTGAAGTGCTCGACAAGCGCTTCACTGCCCGCCAAGGCAATGCCGCGATCGAGCGGATCGCCACCGGGTTCCGTTGGGCCGAGGGGCCCGTCTACTTCGCCGATGGCGGCTATCTGATCTGGAGCGACATTCCCAACAACCGTATGATGCGTTGGCTGGAGGACGATGGCCACGTTAGCGTGTTCCGCACACCCAGCAATCACACTAACGGCAATACGCGCGATCGCGAGGGTCGGCTGGTCAGTTGCGAGCACGATAGCCGCCGCCTTACCCGCACCGAACTGGACGGTGAGATTACCGTGCTGATCGACAATTTCTCCGGCAAAGCGCTGAACGGCCCCAACGACATCGTCGTCGCCTCTGACGGGGCTATTTGGTTCACCGATCCCGGCTATGGCATCGATGGCCCGTATGAGGGCCACGCTGCCCCGGCCGAACTGCCATGCAATGTCTACCGCCTCGATCCCAACAGCGGCAACGCCACCGTCGTCGCGAGCGACTTCACCCGGCCTAACGGTATCTCCTTCTCGCCCGACGAGCGCCGACTCTATGTCGTCGATACCGGCATCACCCATGGCGGTCCGTCGCATATCCGCGTCTTCGACGTAAACGGCGCACGGCTCACGAACGGGCGGGTGTTCGCCGAGGACTTCGCACCAGGCATGACCGATGGGCTACGTACCGACGCAAAAGGCAATGTGTGGTGCAGCATGGGCTGGAGCGATCCAGCTGAGGATGGCGTACGGTGTTACGCACCCGACGGCGACATGATCGGCAAAGTCCACCTGCCAGAGGCCTGCGCCAACCTCTGTTTCGGCGGTAAGAAGCGAAACCGTCTGTTCATGACCGCGAGCACATCGGTGTACTCGCTGTATCTGAATATGAGCGGTGCCATGCGGCCATGACGGGCTTGACGCCCACCATCGCCTGACAGTCATGTCTCGACCGGGGATACACAGGCCCTCAGGCTTTATGCTCGCCGAACTTAGACTTCCACTGGTAAAAAGTCGAGGCTTACGGAGGAGCAGCTCATCGGCGCATTGCAGGAGCAGGAGGCCGGGTCGGCGAGAGTGGATGTGTGCCGTAAACACGGGATCAACCCTGCGACGTTT
>JANXXW010000220.1 GCA_025350425.1 Rhodospirillales bacterium | reverse complement strand
GTATAGCCCTGGGTCGGCGCACCCAGCACCGCCTCGCAGTGACCTTGTTCGACGATGCGCCCGCCTTGCATCACCGCCACATGGTCGGCGATGGTCTCGACGACGGCGATGTTGTGCGTGATGAAGAGGTACGACACCCCGAGCTCACGTTGCAGCTCGCGCAGCAGGTTCAGGATCTGCGCCTGCACCGACACGTCGAGCGCCGAGGTCGGCTCGTCGCAGATGATGAGTTGCGGCTGCACCGCCAGTGCGCGCGCGATGGCGATGCGCTGGCGCTGGCCGCCGGACAACTGCGCCGGCAGACGCTCCGCCATCTCCGCCGTCAGCCCCACGCGCTCCAGCATGTCGCGCACGCGGGGCCGCGCCTCCCGCTTGGCGACGCCCTGCGCCACCAGCGGCAGGCCAACGATGTCGCCTACCCGGCGGCGTGGATTCAGCGAGGAATACGGGTCCTGGAACACCGGCTGGATCAGCCGCGCCCGCGCCCGGCGGTCCAGGTCGGATAACGGGCGCCCGTCGATTAGGATCTCGCCCGCACTGGTCGGCAGCAAGCCCAGAACCATCCGCGCCAAGGTGGACTTTCCGCAGCCGGACTCACCGACGATGCCGAGGCAGCTACCCGAATCCACCCGCAGGGAAACACCGTCCACCGCCCGCACCTCGCGTGGCGGCGTGAACAGGCCAGTGCGCTGCCGGTAGATTTTCCGCACGTCCCGTATCTCGATCGTGGCACTCATACGACGAGTTGGCAGAGATAGCGGTGATCTGGCCCTTGCAGACGCAACGGCACATCGTCCGCGCAAACCTCCATCGCGTAGCGGCAGCGCGCTCGGAAGGCGCAGCCGGTGAAACCGGGCTCCATGCGCGGCACGGTACCGGGAATGCTGCCGAGCGGCTGGTCGCGGCGCACGACACCCGGAACCGGCACGCAGGCCAGAAGCGCGCGCGTGTAGGGATGCGAGGGCGCGGCGAACAGGTCGGTCGCCGGGGCGCTCTCCACCACCTCGCCCGCATACATCACGCTGACGCGGTGGGCCACGCGCGCGACCACGCCCAGATCATGCGTGATGAGCAGGATCGCCAACCCAAGGTCGCGCTGCAATTCAACCAGCAATCGCAGGATCTGCGCCTGCACCGTGACATCGAGAGCGGTGGTCGGCTCGTCCGCGATCAGCAACTCGGGATCGCACATGAGCGCCATCGCGATCATCACTCGCTGCCGCAGCCCGCCGCTGAGTTGGTGCGGGTACTGCGCGAGCCGCAATCCCGGGGCACTGACGCCCACGCGCCCCAGCAACCCGGCGGCGCGATCGAGCGCGACCCTGCGCCCACCACCGCGATGCCGCTCGAACACCTCCGCCATCTGGGAGCCGATGGTGAAGGCGGGATTGAGGCTCGTCATCGGCTCCTGGAAGATCATCGCGATCTTGTCGCCACGCAGCTTGGCCATCTCCCGTTCGGAAAGGCCCGCCATCTCGGTCCCACGAAACGCCAGCCGCGCCGACGAACGGACGGCGCCTCGCCCGAGAAGCCCCATGATGGCCAACGCGGTCACAGACTTACCGCAGCCAGACTCGCCCACCAGGCAATGCGTCTCGCCTCCGCGCACGTCCAGCGATACGCCGCGCACGGCATCGACCACGCCGCCGAAGCGGATCCGGAGATCGCGCACCTCCAACACCGGCTCAGGCGTCACGCGTGGCCCCCAGCAGATCGCGCAATCCATCGCCCAGCAGGTTGATGCCCAGCACCAGCACAAACAGTGCAACGCCGGGTATCTCGATCACCCATGGCGTGAAGAACATGTAATCCTTGGCCTCGCTGATCATCAGCCCCCAGGAGGGCAGCGGCGCCGGCACGCCAAGGCCGAGGAACGATAACGCGGCCTCCAGCAAGATCGCCAGCGCCATCTCCAGCGTCGCCACGACGACGAGGTGGTGGACGATGTTGGGCAGCACCTCGTGCCACATGATGTAGATGCGCGAGCACCCGGCGGCCCGTGCGGCGCTGACGAAATCGAGGTTCCGCACCTGCATCGTGGTGGTGCGCGACACGACGGCGAAGCGGTCCCACAGCAGCAGCCCCAGCGTCAGCACCACCACGGTCAACGAACTGCCGACCAGCGACACGACCGCAAGCGCCACCAGCACCAGGGGGATGGACAGGCGGCAGGTGATGACGAACATCACCGCATCGTCCACCAGGCCGCCGAAGAAGCCGCCGAGGACACCGAGCGTGATGCCGATCAGGCCCGAGGTCACCACGGTCGCCGTGCCGATCAGCATCGAGATGCGCGCGCCGTAGATAAGACGCGAGAGGTAGTCGCGGCCCAGTTGGTCGGTGCCGAAGGGATGCCCCGCCTGCGCGCCGTCGAGCCACATCGGCGGGGCAAGACGCCCCATCAGGTCCTGCGCGAACGGATCATGCGGCACCAGCAAAGGTGCAAACACCGCCAGCACGGCCACGAACAGCACGATCGCCGCGCCCAGCAGCGTGCCCCCCAGCCGCAGCCGCACGGCCATCATGCGGCGCGCAGTCGTGGATCGAGCACGGCGTTGAACAAATCCGCGATCAGGGTGAGTGCTATGTAGATGACGGCAAGGAACAGCACCACGGCCTGCACAACCGGGAAATCGTTTTTGCTGATCGACTCCCAGGCCAGGAAGCCGACGCCGTGCAGCGCGAACACCGCCTCGATCACGACCGAACCGCCCAGCAGCGCGCCAAGCTGCACCGCGCTGACCGCCACCACCGGCATCGCCGCATTGCGCAATGCGTGCTTCATTACGATTGAGGCGCGGCTCAATCCCTTCGCGCGCGCGGTGCGGACATAGTCAGATGACAGTGCGTCGATCATGCCGCTGCGGGTCAGGCGCATAAGCGCGGGAATGGCCGAGAACGCCAGTACGATTGCCGGCAGCACGAAGCCGGTCCAGTCCTCCGCCCCGGCGATAGGCAGCCATTGCAGACGGAGCCCGAACTGGATGATGAGCAGCAACGCCAGCCAGAAGCCCGGCATCGCCTGGCCGACCAGCGCCACCAGCATCACCCCCCGATCCACCAACGAGCCCTCGCGCATGGCGGCGACGATACCCAGCGGGATCGCAACGAGCAGCGCCACCATCAGCGCCGCAAACCCCAGCTTAAGCGTTACCGGCAACCGGTCGCGGATCAATTCGGAGACGGGCTCCCGATACAGGTACGACCGTCCGAGATCGCCGGAGGCCGCCGAGCGCACCCACTCGACGAACTGGACCGGCAGCGGACGGTCGAAGCCGTAGGTCTTGCGGATGACCGCGACATCCTCGGCCGACGCGGCGGGACCGGCGATCGCCACGGCAATGTCGCCCGACAGCCGCGTGAGCGCGAAGCTGATCGTCAGCACCGTGAAGATCACGAGCAACGCCAGCACAAAACGACGAAGGAGGTAGGTCAGCACCGCGTGAGCCTAGAGGGCAGCATTGCAGGGCCGCAAGCGCGACTAGGCCTTGGTTCGCGAGGCGAGCCAATCCATGACCGCGAGCACCAGGGCGGAGAATACGAACATCAGGTGGATGCCGACGGCCCAATACAGATGCCGGTCGCTGACGTCTTCGATGTGCATGAAGTCCTCCAGCACGCTAATGGCGCTGATCGCCAGGATGCTGGTCATCAGCTTCAGCTTGAGGCCGCTGTAGCCAACCTGGGAGATCCAATCCGGCCGGTCCTCGTGGCCGGGCGTTTCCATTCTGGAAACGAAATTCTCGTAGCCGGCCCAGATCACGATCAGCACCAGGTTGGCCACGAGCGAGAGGTCGATGAGGGACAGGAGGCCGATGATGATGTCGTTGGACGTGGCGCCCACGATGCCGGTCAGCAGGCTTGCGGCCTTCAGCGCGAAGTGGACCAGCAACAGCAGGAGGCTAAAAGCCAGGCCGAGATAGATCGGCGCCAAAACCCAACGGCTGGCGAACAAGGTGCGTTCCAGCAGGCGTTCGAAGCGGGTGGAACGTGATGATACTTCCATTCTGCATGCGTATGCGAGACAGGGCGGCGGGTCCATGCTCAAGCCATGCAAAGCGCCGCGCCGTTACGAGGCCTGTTCGGATTAATTACGCTGTTGGCAAGAACGCCCGCATGGGCGGACGCTCCCCTGCCCGCCCCCACACCCGCCCCCCTGCCCGCTCCGGTAAGCCCGGCCTGCATCTCCTCCCCATTCGGCCCCCGCCGCGCAGTCGGTCCGCACGCGGCCCTGTTCCATAACGGGATCGATTTTCCGGCCCCGGTCGGCGCCTACGTCCACGCGGTGGCCGCGGGAACCGTGGTCGGGATACGGCGGCTGGGTGCGGAGGGGCTGGAGGTGGATGTGCTCACGCATGGTCCCACCGGAGACATGCTGGCGCGATACGCCCATCTCGGCACGGTGACGCCGGCGCTGGCGGGTGGCGCACGCTCGATATCTGCCGGCACACCGCTGGGACGTGTGAGCCGAACAGGCGTGACCTACGGCACGCACGTCCATTTCGAACTGCGCCTCGGCGGCCAACTGGTCGATCCGGAGCGCTTTTTCGCGGTCCAGCGATGCTGACGCACGATGGCGGGTTCAAGCCGTGGAAAAACATGGCAAATAGATTGCCGTTCTGTTTTTGCTCTAAAAATTTCTGTCCCGTTTCCCACCCGCGCCGCCTCGTTCGCCGCGATCGCGCCACGGGGCCGGCCCTACTGGACCGACCCCTTGGTCTGATGGTGGACGTTACCGCGCCTGGTGTCGGCTTATCTTTCGACGCACATGGCAACGCCCATGCCGCCGCCGATGCACAGCGTGGCGAGCCCCTTATGGGCGTCCCGCTTCTGCATCTCATGCAGCAACGTAATCAGCACGCGGGCGCCCGAGGCTCCGATGGGATGGCCGATGGCGATGGCGCCGCCATTCACGTTCACCCGCGCCGGGTCCCAGCCAAGATCCTTGTTCACCGCGCACGCCTGGGCGGCGAACGCCTCGTTCGCCTCGATCAGATCGAGGTCCCCGGCCAGCCAGCCAGCCCGCTCCAACGCCTTGCGGCTGGACGGGATCGGCCCGGTCCCCATCAGCGCCGGATCGACCCCCACGGTCGCAAACGATGCGATGCGCGCCAACGGGGTAAGGCCGCGACGGGCTGCCTCCGTGGCCGACATCACCACCAGCGCACAGCCACCATCGTTCAGGCCGCTGGCGTTGCCGGCGGTCACGGTGCCGTCCTTGCTGAAGGCCGGGCGCAGCCGGGACATCGCCTCGGGCGACGAATCATGGCGGATATACTCGTCCTCAGACACCACCGTGTCACCCTTGCGGCCCTTGACGGTGACTGGGACGATCTCGTCGGTGAAACGCCCTGACTTCTGCGCGGCGCTCGCCTTGCGCTGGGAGCCGAGGGCAAGCTCGTCCTGCTGCTCGCGGGTGATCTGGTAGGCCTTGGCGACGTTCTCCGCCGTGGTGCCCATGTGATAGCCGTTGAAGGCATCCCACAGCCCATCCCTGATCATGGTGTCGATCAGGTTGAGATCGCCCATCTTCTGGCCCTGCCGCAGATAGGCCGCGTGTTGGGACTGGCTCATGCTTTCCTGCCCGCCCGCGATCACGATCTGGCTCTCGCCCGTGCGGATCTGCTGGGCGGCCAGTGCCACGGCGCGCAGGCCAGAGCCGCACACCTGGTTGATGCCGAACGCCGTCTTGCCGTCGGGAATGCCCGCCGCATGGGCGGCCTGGCGGGCCGGGTTCTGCCCCTGGCCGGCCGTCAGCACCTGGCCGAGGATGACCTCATCGACCTCGCCCGGCTCCAACCTGGCGCGCGAAATCGCCTCCTTGATCGCGGCGGCGCCGAGGATATGTGCGGGCACGGCGCTGAACGCGCCGTTGAAACTGCCAACCGGCGTACGCGCCGCGGCAACGATGACGATGTCTTCCATCTGGCTCTCCCATGCAGGTCAATCGCCCGCTGTTTCTGAGGTTTTGGGGCATCGGCGTAGAAAATCCAAGACGGAAGAGTAATGGGCGCGGATATCGGCCTTATGCCGCGATCCGAAGCCTCACCCAAGGCCCGCCACCCAGGCCCGGAAAGGCTCCCACAACGCCCGCTCTGCCGTCGAGCCCGCGACCATGCCGACATGCCCCGCCGTCGGCTGGTGCAGCACGGCACCCTTGATCCACGCCGCAAGCGGAAGCGCACTTTCGGGTGGCACGATCCGGTCCCGGCCCGGCACCGCCACGAAGCTGGGCATGTCCAGCGCCTGTGGCACCACCGGCCAACCGGCGATCCGCCACACTCCACGCCCCGGCGTGTTCTCGCCGTACCAGCCCGCGAGGCATTCCCGCGCCACCGGGGCGGCCAGCGGCACGCCGTCGTTCAACCAATCCTCCAGTGCCACGAACATCCGCGCCCGCTCGCTCGCCTGATCCAGGCGGGCGAAGGCGCGATACTTGGCCGCCACGCCGCCTGGCTCCAACGCAGCGAACAACGATTGCAGCGCGTCGATCGGCAGGCTGCGCGTGGCGGTCATCGCGGGTTCCAGCATCGGGATAATGCCTGCCAGCTTGCGCGGCTGCTCGGCACCCTGGGCGTGGAAATCCCAGGGTGTGGCAAGCAACGCCAAAGCCCTCACCCTGTCCGGCCGGCGCAGCGCCGCCGCCAAGGCCAGCAGCC
>JANXXW010000212.1 GCA_025350425.1 Rhodospirillales bacterium | reverse complement strand
CAAGGATGTTCACGGCGCGGCTAAGGTCCGTGCTGAAATGGCCGCCCACCATCTTCTTGCCCGATCGGTCCTGCCGGCCAGGCTTGGCACCTGGGGCTGGTAGTTCGGCCGATCGCGTCGCTGTAGCAGGCTGCACGGGCGGAACGGGTGGCTTTAGGACGCTGAACCGGCTCACTTGCCTCTCCGCTTTTGCTTACCCGTTGATGTGTCACCGGGTTGAATGGTTGACCATCCAACCTGTCCACGCGTCCACTTGGCCCGTGCGTCTGAGCGGTACGGTGTACTGTCATAAGGCCGGATTTGGCTCCTGAGCCCCGTTAGGCCCAGTCACCTCATAGGTCGAAAAACGGCCAACTTGGGGAACGTAAGGTGATCGCGGGTTGGCTTTCATAGCCGAGCACTGCTTGCGACACGGCTGATGGTCGCACGGTGGACACGAAACAACCTTGCGACGTCAGCGGCGGAGCGACCCGCGTTCAGCATGGCGAGCACCTCGGCTTGCTGCTGGGGAGAGAGCTTAGGTTGGCGCCCGCCGTGACGGCCTTGGGCGCGTGCTGAACGCAGGCCCGCCTGGGTTCGTTCGCGAACCATGGCGCGCTCGAACTCGGCAAACGAGCCCAGCATTTGCATCATCATTCGGCCTGATGCCGTTGTGCTGTCGATGTTTTCGGTGAGCGAGCGGAAGCCGGCGCCTGCCTTGTCGACCTTGTCGAGGATGAGCAGCAGGTCTTTGAGCGAGCGCGACAGGCGGTCGAGTTTCCAGACGGTGAGCACGTCGCCAGGCCCGAGCCGGTCCAGCAGGCGGTGCAGTTCGGGGCGGTCCCAGCGGCCTCCGGAGAGGCGTTCCTCGTAGACGCGCTGGCAGCCGGCGGCTTCGAGCGCCTCGATCTGGGGGGCGGTATCCTGGTCGTCGGCCTTTGACACGCGGGCGTAGCCGAGCAGGACGGGAGGTGCTGCATTTCTCTGTTGCGTTTGCTCCGTGTTTGGCAACAGCTTTGTGCGACGAGCACCTCGTTGTTTTTCCTGAGGGGCCTCGGGTGCTGTACTAACGATCGTTTGCGCACGCCCCTTGGACGGTGCCGCTTGCCTCGTCATGCCGCCATCGGCAGGTCGAGGTCGATGCGCCGGGTGAGGTCGGCGTCGAAGCGGCCATAGGGGTTGATGTGGGCGTGGATGGCAGGCGTCAGGCCGCGATGATCCTCCGCGGTCATGCGCGCCAGCCACGCCGGTTCGGTCAACACGCGCTGCAGCATCAGCGTGTTCACGTAGACCAGACAGTTCTGCAGCAGGTGCAGCGCCAGCACGGACAGTTCCTGGTCCTCGAGGCGATTGCTGGCGACCTCGCTGCCTTTGCCGAAGAAGATGAAGCTATGCGCGCCGTTCCAGTTCTCGACCACGTTGAGCCCGGCATGGATTTCGCGCCGCAGGTCCTCCGAGCCCATGTAGCGGCACAGGAAAATGGTCTTGATAACCTTGCCGAGTTCGCCGAGTGCGGCATAGGTCGGGTGCTGGACCGCGGTTCCTGCAAAGCGGCGCAGGATCGCTTCCGGGTCCGCCGTGCGGTGCCGAAGTGCTGCAGCATATTTGATCATCTCGTCGTATTGGCGCTCGATGAGCGCCCAGTCGATCACCCGGCTGAGGATCGGCTGGAGGTTGCCGAGCGCGCCCCGCAGCTCCGCGTCGGGCAGATAGAGCCTTTGCCGCGCGATCGCCTTCAGCCGCGGCGCCAACTCGAAGCCGAGCAGGTGGCAAAAGGCGAACGCAACCTCACTCTGGCCATGGCTGTCCACGAAGTGGCGCTGGATGTCCATGTCGGTGCAATGGCGCAGCACGCCCTCGATCATGGCGCTCACCTCGGAGGAGGAGCAGCGCTTGAGCTGCGAGTAGATGCAGGTCGCCTGGCGCTCCACGTGCCAATAGATCATGACCCCACGGCCCTGATAGCGGACGTGCCATTCGGTCATCAGGTTCTGGTCCCAGGCGCTGATTTTGGTCGAATCGGACGCGCAGGCTGAGCCCGCCTCGCCCCAAATGCGCGGATCGCGCATCGCCATGATGGCGTTGGTCACCAGCGCCGTAGCGCTGCGCAGCGCTTCTTTGTGGATGAAGCGGTGCCTTACGTGCAGCAGCTCCGCGTAGCTCGCAGCGTCCGTGCCCGCGCTCACGCGCTTCAGCCCGGCATTGGTGCCGAGACCATAAAGGCAGAGCACCAGGCGCTGGCGCAGCGTGTCGCCGTCCAGGACGACGCGGTCGCCCGAGGTGGTAAAGGCATCGAGAAATCCGGTTTGCCGGGCGGTCTCCATCAGGACGTCGATCAGGTCCGTCATCGGCCAGCGCCGTTCGAGCTCCGCTTTGATCGCCTCCAGGTTTGGCGCGGCCGGCAGGGGCTCGAAAGGCGTGATCGAGACGCGGTTCTTGCCCCGCCACAGGATCCTGACCTTGGGGTTGCGCGGCATTCCCTTGTTCAGCGTCCGCAGAGCCTCGGTCATCTGTGCCCGAAGATCGTCGACAAAGGCGCGGGCGTCCTGGCTGCGGCCGAGCTCGCGGTAGTAGTCGGCGCGGCGGGTCTCGAAGTCCTGCGGCAGGTCGTCGTCGGGGTTGCGGTAGCGGTCCGCGCCCACCACCCAGATTTCCTTGCAGCGCACGCGCTCGCGTAAGGCGGTCAGCACGCAAATCTCGTAGTTGGCGCGGTTGACCCGTACGCCACCGGCCGGGTCCGTCTCCAGGATCAGGTCGCGCCATTTGGGTGGCACCACGCCCTCGATCGGCACGCCATCGTCGGGACGGATGACCCGGCGGCCATCGTCGCCAGTACGGCGCAGCCAGTCGACCGCGTCCAGCACCGGGCGATGCACCACGTTATTTGAGCGGAACTCCAGCACACCCAGCACGGCCGGCAGCATGCGCCGGTAATGCCTCAGGTAGGAGGAGCGCAGCACCGTATGCAACTGCCGCTCGAAGCTGCCCGACGCCTTGTGCTCGCGCACGATTGCCGCCAGCACGCCTGCGCCGCCCGCCGCGGGGAACACGACGTCGCGCACCGTGCCCTCCGGTTGCAGGCAGGCAGCCTCGGCGATCCTGACCAGCAAGCCCTCCTTGCCATGGACCCGCTCGATCTCGGCGGTGAATGCCTTGAGCACCCGCTTTCTGGCCTGGGCGCTAATCTTGTGGACGATCTCGACCAGCAGATCGACCAGCCCATCCGTGAGCTCGCGCTGCCGGTGCGCGAGGAACAGCGCATACAGGGCATGGCGCCGGCCGTCCGGATGCCGGCGCATGGCCCAGGCGGTTTCGTCGAACACGCGGCGCCGGAACACCCGTGCCACCGGGCCACTCAAATCGGGGCATGCGGCGACCGGCAGCGCCAAGCGCTTCACGAAGGCAAGCCGCCGGGCCGCGAGGAGGACGTTGTCGAGGTTGGGCTGGCCAGGGTCGGCTTTCAGGTCCGAGAAGCCGCTTGCGCCATCCTCGTCGGCCAGTGATGCGTCCAGCCCGCGACGATGCTCGGGCGACAAGGATGAGGCTATTGCCTCCAGCACCTTATCCTCGAACGTGCGGCGGGCGGTGACGATCATCGTGCCCAAGGCTTCCTCCTCGGGCGCTGCGATCCGGCGCTCGGCGAACCAGCCAAAAAGCCGCTCCATCATCCCGGACGCCGACAACCCCAATGGGCACAGTTCGGACCCCGTCCATGCGGCGGCATCTCGCACGTCCTGTGGCCGTGCTCGGCGGAAACCCAGATGGGCCAGGATCTCAGCGCGGTGGCGGCGTCCAGAGCGGCCAAGCCAATCGTAGTTCGTCAACTCCGTGGCCGCCGCCCCGACCTGCTCGGCCAGGTATGCAATCGTCGCGTCCGCAAAGTCGCTTACGCCCCGGGCGAACCGTCCCGCCATCCGGTAGATCGCGAGCTGCGCGGCAAAGCCGAGCCGGGTGCCGATCGGCTTGCCGCCCAGAAGCGCCAGGTCTTCGAAACCCAAGCTCCAGCGCGCGACGAGCGTCCCGTCCACATCCAAAACGCCCGCCATCGACATTGCCATCCCCGACTGTTCACCAACAATCAAGGCATCAATGGCAACAGTCAACCGCGCAGCGTGTTTCCAGTCCGTTCTGCAACTTGGCCGTTTTTCAACCTATGAGGTGACTGGGACTACTCGGCTTCCAGTTCAGCCCCAGGCTTGCCGACATCGGCGGCACCCGGTTCTGGCGCGTGGACGGCAAGGCCGATTACGGCGCCCTGGACGAGTTGGCCGCTCAGCGCGTCAACACGGCGCTCGTCATCCAGCACTGGGAGGATCTGTTGCGCCTGGCCGGCTCCCTCAAGCTCGGCACCGTGCAGGCCGCCGGGCTGATCCGCACCCTGCAAACCAAGGACCGCCCAACCAAGCTGGCCCGCGCCCTGGAAGAGCTGGGGCGGCTCGTCAAAACGCTTTACCTGCTCCGTTTCATCGACGACGCGGCGTACAGGCGGCGCATCCTGGTGCAGCTCAACCGCGGCGAGGGCCGGCACCAGCTTGCCCGCGCCGTGGTCGGGCCGGCGGCGGCGCCGA
>JANXXW010000172.1 GCA_025350425.1 Rhodospirillales bacterium | reverse complement strand
GCCGCCAGCATCGTGGCGATCTGCATCGCCGTTGCGGAATGCCGTTCCATCCGCAGTGCCAACGTCTTCATGCCGCGAAGCACCATGAAAGCGGAGAGCGGCGCCATGGTCGCACCGGTAATGTAGCGCAGCCCATGCCTCCGGATGCGCTCAACCGTCTCGTGACGGCCAAGCACGGCGCCGCCCAGCAGGTCTCCGTGGCCGTTGATGTATTTGGTCAGCGAGTGGAGCACGAGATCCGCGCCATGCTCCAGTGGACGTTGCAACGCTGGCGAAGCGAAGGTGCTGTCCACCACAACCATCGCGCCCGTCTGGTGCGCCAGCTTTGCCAGGGCGGCGATGTCCAACACCTCAGCCGTCGGGTTCACCGGAGTTTCGAAATAGACCATCTTCGTCCGGTGCCCAAGAACCGCAGCCAGCGCGGAGGGGTCCGTGAGGTCGGCGGCGCGCACGACAATACCAAAGCGCGGAAGCGCCTCCTGGGTCAGTGCGAAGGTGTTGGAATACAGGGTATGATGCACCACCAACTCGTCGCCCTGCGACATCAGCGACAGGAACAACGAGCCGACAGCCCCCATACCGGACGCGAACACAACTGCGTCCTCCGCGCCTTCCAGGTTTGCCAGCCGGCGTTCCAGCACGGCCTGGGTCGGGTTTTCCTCCCGCCCGTACAGCGGGCCCTCACGCTCGCCAGCCGCGACCGCCTCGCTGTCGGCGCTGCGCTCGAACGCGTAGGTCGAGGTCATATAGACTGGCGGCATCAGCGCGCCCTCGGCGTCCTGCGGCCTGTAGCCGTGGTGGATGGCGCGGGTCTGGAATCCCTGAGGCCGGTTGCTCAGGCTCATGCCGCGCGCTCCCATGCCGGTGCCATCACCCGTCCGGCAGCCAGGTCCGACAGGTCTTCGGCCGCGATCTCACCCACGATCGCCCGGGCAACGAGTTCACCCATTAACGCTCCGAGCTTGAAGCCGTGGCCGGAGCAGGCGCTGATCACATAACCTGCGGCACCTGCCGCCCTCACCTGAAACTCTTCGTGCTCATGCACCATGTAGAAGCAGGCTTTGCGCTCCAGCTCAGCATATTCGTCCAGCCCCTTGAAAACTGCCTGCGCCGCTGGCCACAGGCGCTCCAAGTCGTGGTCGGTCGCAACCCGGTCGCCGTCCGGATCTCCCTCGCGTGAGAAGACATGATCGCCAATCTTGAGGCGGGTGCCTTGCCGGGGCGGGAGGATGTACACCCCGCCCTCCGCCGCCAGGTCCAGCATCACGGGCGCACGGGACCAGGCCTCGGCGAGCGCTTGCGGCGGCGATAAATAGAGTACAGCTTGGCGCGACGGCACGACTACGCCGTGCAGGCTCGGCACCAGCCGTTCTGCCCAGGCCCCGGCGGCCACGATTACCGTGTCAGCGGCATGGACACGCCCATTCGCGATTAGCGTGCCGCGCTCGGGATCTACCGCAGTGATCAGCGTGTTGGCGTGCAGGGTGACGCCCAGCCGGCCGAGCAGCACCACCAGATCCGTCAATATGCGGATCGGGAACAGCATGCCGGCGCCGTCGGTCTCGACCACCCGCAACAGGCCCCGCTCCTCGATCATCGGAAACCGAGCCGCCACGTCGCCCAACGGGATATCGCGATACCCGATGTCCATCCGATCAAGCGATCGGGCCATGCCGTCGTACCAGCCATTGTCGTGGCGCAGGAAATAGACGGCACCGCAGGCCTCGTAGTGCGACCGTCCCGTCGCCTGCCACAGGCTGTCCCACACGCGGAATGCCTCCGGCATCAGCGCCGCATAGCCTTCCATCGTTCCATAGGCGTGACGGATGATGCGATGCTCATCGTATGACGAGGCCTTTGGGTTCGGCAGTGGCCCCTGGTCGAACAGGTCGACCGCGACACCCCGGCGCGCCAGCGCCCAGGCCGCGGACAGTCCGGCGATGCCGCCACCGACGATCAAGGCTTTCCTCATGGGCATGTGGTCCTCATTGGTGCTCCCCTGCGGTAGGGACGAGTTCGAGGGGACAGGCAAAACGCCGGATCACCCATTCCCGGAACAACGATAGCGCCGGGTCGGCGAGTTCCTCGGGATGAATGGTCAAGAAGTAGCCGAAGCCGTCCTCAGCCGACGCGTCCGGGAACGGGGCGACCAGCGTACCGGCCGCGAGCTCGCGGCCGAACAGCCGGCAGTCGAGAAGCGCCACGCCCTCGCCCAGCATCGCGTACTGCGCAGCCAGCATGGCAGTGTCGAACGCCAAGCCGCGATCCGTCGCCACCACCAGACCGGCGCGACGCACGTAATCGCCCCAGACCAAGTCGCGCCGCTGGTTCTCCAACCGCACGTGCAGCAATTCGGTTCTGGCCAGGAACCCGGCCAGGTCGCCATCTCGCGCCCGCCCCGCTTCGGCCACCGCCGGATGACACACCGGCGTCAACTGCGTCATCCACAGCAGGTCCGATACCAGCGTGCTTGCCGCCGGGCGCGAGTAGAGAATTGCCGCGTCTACATCGTGCGCGGGCGGCCCTACCTGGCCCGGCGTCGTGATGTCCAGGACCATTTCGGGATACTGTGCCCGTAAATCGCGCAACATGGGCATTGCCAGTATTTGCGCGAAGCTCGGTGGAATATGCACCCGCATCACGCGAAAGCCGCCCTGCTCGCCAATTATGCCGTTCAACTCGTGCTCGATCCGGTCGAATGAACTGCTGACCGCGGGCAGCAGTGCAGTACCCGCCCGGGTCAGCTCCAGCACCTGCCGGCGGCGGTCGAACACCGGCGTGCCGATCAGCGCCTCCAATGTTGTGATGTGGCGGCTGATGGCGCTCTGCGAGACACCCAGCGCCTGCGCACCCAACGTGAAGCTCATGTTTCGAGCCGCTGCCTCGAACGCCCGCAGGGCATTCAGCGGAAGCCACTGGCGGTTGATGGTGGCGCGGCGTGCCGTCATTGGCCGCCGTTGGCTTGTGGCATCGTACCCACTGTCGATTGTGTCCACTATCTCTCGCACAAGATCGAACATCCAGCCACACGACCCCCGCCGCAAAACACAAAATGCGATGGCGGCATCGGAAAATGCGATGACCGTTCCGACGATGCATCCCCGTAAGCTAATCGCTGCACGATGGAGCAACAATGGCCGACCTCGCCCGTATCCGCGCCCTGCTTGATCAGCGCCGCCCCGGCCACGCCCTGCCGCAGGCATTTTACACCGACCGCGACGTCTTTGAATTCGATATTGAGGCGATCCACGCCCGCCACTGGATCATGGTGGGGTTTGAGGTGGAGGTGCCCGAGCCCGGCTGCACGCTGGCGACCAGCATCGGCCGTAACCCCGTCGTAATCGTGCGCGGCCGCGACCGCGCGCTGCGGGCCTTCCACAATTCCTGCCGCCACCGTGGCGCGCAGATATGCGCGCCCGGTGCCGCCCGTCGCCCACGCCTGGTCTGCCCCTACCACCAGTGGGCCTACGACCTGGAGGGCAATCTCGTACACGCGAGCCGGATGCCCGACTGGTTCGATCCCGCTGAGCACAGCCTGCATCCCGTGGCCCTGCGAACCGTCGCCGGCTCGATCTACGTCTGCCTGGGCGACAAGCCGCCCGCCTTCGACGATTTCCACGACCGCTTAGAACCCATGCTGGCCCCGCACCGGCTAGGTCATGCCAAGCTGGCGCACCAGGCGACCTTGGTGGAGCGCGCAAACTGGAAGCTCGTCATGGAGAATGCGCGCGAGTGCTATCACTGTGCAACCAACCACCCCGAGCTCGCCATCACCTTCCCCGTCAACCGTCCCAAGCTGACGCAGGAGGAACAGAACACGGTCAACGCCGGCTTTGCCGCCCGCATGATGGACCAGGGCCTGCCCTGCGGACCCGAGGAGGGAGCATGGTGGCAGGCCGGACGCTTCGAGCTCAATAAAGGCACTCGCTCGTTGACTATGGACGGCCAACCCTGCGTACAGCGGCCGATGGCAGTGCCTGTTTCTGGTCACCGATCGCGTCCCCGGTCTGCCCTTCGACAGCCTGGCCACAATCGTGGACCAGGGCGAAAGATCGCGGAGGTTTTGTGCGTCGGCCTGCGCGTTGGCGGACGCCCTGGCCTAT
>JANXXW010000111.1 GCA_025350425.1 Rhodospirillales bacterium | reverse complement strand
AACGCGCTCGCGCCCAGCCTGCGAGCGCTGGCCGGCGTTGACCGGGGCCGGTCGTCCCATGCCATCATCCTGGACATATCGCGCCTGTTGTCACGGGCCGAAAGCCCGGCGCCGACCGGGATCGATCGGGTGGAGTTGATTTATGCCCAGCACCTGATCGCGTGGGTCCCCGGGCGGCTGTGTTATCTCGCCGTGGTTCCGCCCGGTCGGGCGGCGTTGCTGCCATCGTCGTTGGTCAAGAACTTCCTCTCCGCGCTGGCGGCACGCTGGAGCGCCGGAGCCCCGATCGATACCGTACGAAAGCTGGCGTGGCGGCTCCGGATCGCGGCCTTGCGTGGCGGTGGCGGAAAGGCCCCGCCGGGTGCTGCCTATCTGCTGCTGTCGCACCATCATCTCGACAAGCCGGACCTCATCGCCTCCATCCTTCGCCGGCACCGGGCCAAGCTTGTTTGCCTGTTGCACGACCTGATTCCGCTCGATTTCCCCGAATACTCGCGCCCGACGGAGCCCGCCCGTCACCAGCTCCGCATTGAAACGGTGGCGAAGTTCGCAGAGGCGATCGTGGCGGTGAGCGACACCGTCCAGTCCGCGCTGATGCGGACCCTGCGCAAGCTCAACGGGGGCACTTCTACCCATGTCTACTCGGTGCCGCATGGAGCCACCCGGCATGCGCCGGAGCCTTCGACCGGCAGCTTGGGCGCGATACTCGGTTCGCATCGGTATTTCGTCTGTGTTGGGACCATCGAGCCACGCAAGAACCATCTGCTGCTGCTGAGCCTGTGGCGGCGCCTGCAGGAAGAAATGAGCGATGCCACGCCTCGGCTAGTGCTTATTGGGCGGCGTGGGTGGGAGAACGAGAACATCCTCGCCATGCTCGATCGCTGCCCGGGGTTGCGGGATGTCCTGGTGGAGCGCGAAGGCCTGCCGGATGGCGAGTTGTATCCGCTGCTCGCCGGGGCCAGGGCGCTACTGTTCCCCAGCTTCGTCGAGGGTTACGGGCTGCCGTTGGCCGAGGCGCTCGCGCAGGGGGTTCCCGCGCTGTGCAGCGACATCGAGGCATTGCGAGAGGTGGGTGGCGATGCACCCGAGTATCTCGATCCGCTGGATGGATTGGGATGGAGGGACGCGATCCTTGACTACCTGCCGGACGAGTCGCTGCGCCGTGCCGCTCAGGTGGAGCGCATCGAAAGCTGGTCGATGCCGTCCTGGGAGGAAAGCGTACGCGGGATGCTGGCGGTGATCGATGGTCTACCGCGCGCGATCGTGCCTGCCGGCCTGCAGCTTGGTCAGGCGCGTTCCGAATAGTCGGTCCCAGATCGGGAGCGTAACCGCGAAATTAGCCTCCTGGCCCGCGAAGTGATGGGCAAGATGACGCTGCTTGAGTCCCTTCATCCAGGGCAGTTTCATCTGGTGGCAAGCATAATGCGTGAGGTCGTAGGCGACATAGCCGGTCATGAAGCCGGCGAAGGCCACCATGCCCAATCCAGTGCCGGCAACGGCCACGAACAGCGCCAGGAACAGGCCGCCGATCGTTATGGTGACCGCCGGGGTCATCATGTTGCGGAGCCTGTCCTGCGGATCGGCATGATGGCATCCATGAAGGACGAAAAGCAGCCACTTGCCTCGTCGGGACGTCGCGACGAGATGGAAAACGAAGCGATGGACGACGTATTCGAACAGCGTCCAGCCAAGCAGGGCGATAATCGCGGTCAGGATGGCGGCCGGCTTGGCGGCGTGGAGCGCCCCATAAGTTCCGGTTGCGGCGATCAACGGCAGCCATACTGCGATCACCAGGGCAGGACTGGCGAAACTCAGCCGCTCAAGGAAATCGTTTTCAAACAGACGTACGGAAATGCGCTGAGATGACATACTCCAGCATTCTGCGAATGCGGTAAGACAGCAATACCCTAATGAAAATGTCTGCCCTGACCTTTCTATGAACCCGGCATGGATGATGCGGACCGGACGGCTGGCGATGCGGCCGGTGACAGGGACCGACCTACCCGACCTGATACGGCTGAAGGGCGACCCACGCGCTTTCGCGGCCATGCTTGGAGGAGTGCGCTCCCCGTTCCAGACGGCGGAGGAACTGGCGGAGGAGATGGCGTTGTGGGGTCGTCGCGGCTTCGGGATGTGGACGCTCCGCGAATTTGCGGGTGACGATTTCGTCGGGATTGCCGGCCTGATGGAGCGGACAGACGGGCGCGGCATCGCGTTGCGGTTTGCTCTTGTGCCCGCGAGACACGGACAAGGGTTTGCCGTTGAGGCTGCCGGGGCGGTGCTTCGGTTCGGGCAAGAACGGGCTGGGCTGAGGCGAGTGGTCGCCGTTGCACGCGCCGACAATTTGGGGTCGCGCAACGTGCTTGGGGCGATCGGTATGCGGGAAACCGAATATTTCGATCGGCACGGCGAGCCGATGGTCATGTATTCAAGCGAATCGGACTATCCAGGGTGGCCTGCCTGACGACAGGCAAACGTTTGCCTAGCTTGGCTGGACAGTTTGCCGGCGCATGGCATCGATCAGCGCCTGAACGTTGTTGTTGTTGCGCGACAGGAAAGCGGAATAGTCGTCGCGTTGAGTCAGGCGAAGGCTGGTGCCCTCGGCGATGATGTCAATGATCTTGGGTGCGCCGGATGCCATGGCAACAAGCCAGTCCACACGGCTTGGCTCGTTGCCAGGACGCGTGACGACCGTCCCGACCGCCACGTCGCCGGCACGGGGACTGCTGTGCCCGAGTGCGAATACCACGCCTTTGTAGTCACCGATCTTACCGGTGATGTTGTTGACCAGCACCTGATGGAACAGCAACGTATAATCTTGTTGCTGCTGCGGCGTAGCCAAGCGCCAAAAGCGGCCGAGGCAAAAGCGGGCGATCTCCGGCACGTCGACATCGCGGTCGATGATCGTGCGCAAAGCCTGCTTCTTCTGGTCGGCGGACCCGTTGCCATTTACTGTGGCCACCAAGGCTTTGCCGGTCGCATCGACGAACGAAGTCGCGGCATCCGCGCCCTGTGCACGGGCGGAAGGCATAACGCCCATTACAATCCCCACGAACGACATGGCCGTCGCGGCGGCGAGCAGGGCGCGGCGGGTGAGCATGGACTTCGGCTCGGTGGGGGCAGGTAAAAGCATGGTTGCGGCTTTCGATGTTCCGGCAGACGCCGCCTTCATGGCGTCGCCTGGGTCGAGGTTGTGGGCGCGGGCCGGGCGAACCATGCCGGCACGGTAGCTCGGGTATCTTCTCGCGTATCCATGATCACGCTGTCGCGGTGCTGTCGCGAAAGGCTTCGGAAAGTGGCGTAAGGGTCCAGCGCCTGTTGCTTTATCTTGTCCAGATCGCCCAGAACAGCGGCGCGGGCATCGACGGCGGCAAGCCCGAAGCGGGAATAATCCAGCGCGGTCACGACCGTTCCTTTGCCCACGTATGTGAAAGGATCGATGGCTATATCCACGCCGAAACCGGTGGCGTCGCGGGGGTTGCTTGGGCCGAGGATCGGCAGAAACAGGAAGGGACCCGACGGCAGGCCCCATAGCGCGAGAGTGATGCCGAAATCGGTGTCATGCGCGGGATAGCCGAAGTCGGTGGCGACATCGAACACGCCGGCCACACCAAGTGTAGAGTTGACGATGAACCGCATCAGCGTGTCCCCGGCCCGGCGAGGGTTGCCCTGCATCATATCATTGGCGAGAAGTATCGGGCTGTCGATGTTGCTCAATACCTGATGGACGTGGGTACGGACGGTTTGTGGCACGATGTAGCGATAAGCGACTGCAACCGGGCGCAGCAGAACAGTATCGATACCGTCATTGATCGCGTAGAATACCCGATTGGTCGGCTCGAGGGGATCATTGGTTTCGCGCGCATCTGCAACGGCGCCGGGATCGTTGGGATTTGGAGGCGTGGCGCACCCGCCTAAGCCGATCGCGACCGAAAACGCTCCAACGATCGGGAGTAGCTTGAACCAGCGCATCGAAATCCCCAGTAGCCGAGACGATCAGCATGTTGCTCGCCGCTTGCAGCTTTGCATCATGCGCCTGTATTCTGTTCTATCATCTGTCGTGGCACACGCAACCGCCAAGCGGACGCAACGTGACCTTGCACGGAAAGTTGCCCCATACCTCAGCGGTCCACGGGCGTAGGAGATTGCATGACCCACAGCGATATCGCGACCCTCGTGCCGTCAAGCCTTGCCCCGCTGGAGCGGTGGCTAACCGGAGCCCGCGTACGCGGCGTGCCGGCGCGGGGCCGCGCCGAGCTTCCACCCAAGCTTTCATTCGAGTTCTTTCCTCCCAAAACCGACGCGCTGGAAGCACAACTTTGGGCCTGCGTGCGCCGGCTGGAGCCGCTGGCGCCGCGCTTTGTGTCGGTCACTTACGGCGCGGGCGGCACCACCCAGGAGCGCACGCACGCGACGGTAGCCCGGCTCGTTTCGGACACCACGCTGGTGCCGGCTGCCCACCTGACCTGTGTGGGCGCAAGCCAGGGCGAGATCGACGATGTCGCGCGCCGCTACTGGGACGCCGGCGTGCGACACATCGTGGCGTTGCGCGGTGACGTGCCCGGCGGCGGACCCTACGAGGCGCACCCTCAGGGGTATCAGTATGCGGCCGATCTCGTGGCGGGGCTGAAGCGGGTGGCCAATTTCGAGATCTCAGTGGCAGCCTATCCTGAAGCACATCCGACGGCGGCCAGCCCCTCGGACGATATCGATCATCTGAAGCGCAAGCTGGACGCGGGCGCCACGCGGGCGATCACCAACTTCTTTTTCGACAACGAGACCTACCTCCGGTTCCTCGACCGCTGCCTGGCGGC
>JANXXW010000108.1 GCA_025350425.1 Rhodospirillales bacterium | reverse complement strand
CGCCGACGCTACCGAGGTAGAAGCCGCCATTGGCCCTGCACGAATCGCGCACCGCGCGGGAGCGGTTGCCCTTCGCCAGCATCACCAACGAACCGCCAGCCGCCTGGAACTCGGCGACATAACTGTCCATCCGGCCTGCCGTCGTCGGTCCAAAGCTGCCGGTCGCATACCCCACCGGCGTCTTGGCAGGCCCGGCGTAGTACACCGGATGGTCCTTGATGTAGTCGGGCAACGGCTCCCCCGCGTCGAGCCGCTCCTTCAGCTTGGCGTGCGCGATGTCGCGCGCGACCACCATCGTGCCGTTCAACGACAGCCGGGTCTTCGCGGGATAAGCCGACAACTGCGCCCGGATCTCCGCCATCGGACGGTTAAGGTCCACCCTCACCACTTCGCCGCCGAGAATGTCGTCCGTCGTCTCGGGCAGGTATTTGTGCGGATTGGTTTCCAGTTGCTCCAGGAAAACCCCGTCCGGCGTGATTTTCGCCTTCACCTGCCTGTCCGCGCTACACGAGACGCCGATACCCACCGGCAGGCTCGCCCCATGGCGTGGTAGCCGGATCACCCTCACGTCATGGCAGAAATACTTGCCGCCGAACTGCGCGCCGATGCCGATGGTGCGGCTCAACTCCAGCACCTTCTGCTCCATCTCGATGTCGCGGAACGCGTGACCCGCCTTGCTGCCGCTGGTCGGCAGGTTATCCAGCCACTTCGTCGATGCCAGCTTGACCGTCTTCAGGCACGTCTCGGCGCTGGTCCCCCCGATCACGATTGCCAGGTGATACGGCGGACACGCCGACGTCCCCAGCGTCTTGATCCTGGTCTCGATGTATTTGAGCAGTTTTTCGGGGGTCAGTATCGCCCGCGTCTCCTGGAACAGAAACGACTTGTTCGCCGAGCCACCGCCCTTGGCGATGAACTGCAAATGCATCTCGTCGGCATGGTCGTCGCCGGGATCGGCGTAGATATCGAACTGCACCGGCAGGTTGTTGCCGGTGTTCACCTCGTCGAACATCGACAGCGGCGCCATCTGGGAATAGCGCAGGTTGGTTTCCGTGAAAGTGCGGTGCACACCCCACGCCAGCGCCTCTTCCTCGTTACCATCCACCCACACGCGCTGGCCCTTCTTGCCGAACACGATGGCGGTCCCGGTATCCTGGCACATCGGCAGCACGCCGCCGGCCGCGATGTTGGCATTTTTCAACAGATCGAGGGCCACAAACCGGTCGTTGGCCGACGCCTCGGGATCATCGAGAATTGCCCGGAGCGACGCCAGATGCGCCGGTCGCAGCAGGTGGGACACGTCGCGGAACGCCTGGAACGCCAACTCGCTCAGTGCCGCTGCCGACACCTTCAGCACGTTGCGTCCATCGCACACGAAGCTGCTGACACCCTCGATCTCCAGCTTGCGAAACGGAGTTGAATCCGGCCCTAGCGGGAACATCGGCGCATAATGAAAATCCGACGGGCGCAACATCGGTGCGTTCATCGCGATCTCTCCTGGGGGTTATTCGCGCGGTGGCGTCTTGCGGCGGAACGCGTCGAGACTGACGACCTGGGGCGTCGGGTCAGCGTCTGGAGGCAATGCCTCGCGCTCGGCCGGCGGTCCCAACACTGCGGGCACCGGTGCCTCTTCGGCCTCCGGTTCCACCGGCGCGTTGGCTGCCTGGAAACGCAACCCGACTCGCACATGCGGGTCCGCGAACGCCGTCACGGCGATCAGCGGCACCACCAGCGTGCTCGGGATGCCACCGAAGGAGAGGCCGATGCTGAACAGCGCGGCCTCCTCGTCCACCTTCAGGTCCCAGAATTGATGCTGGAGCACGATCGTCATCTCCTGCGGATACTGGGCTCGCAGTCGAGACGGCACGACCACGCCGGGATGGTCGGTGCGAAAGGTCACATAAAAATGATGTTCGCCCGGCAGGCCGTTGGCCGCCGCATATTGCAACGCGCGGACCACTACCTGCCGCAATGCCGTTTCAGTCCACTCATCATAGGGAAGCAGGCTGTCGGGACGCTGCTCCTGATCGTCGCTCATAGATCGCCTCGGGCGTGATCGCGTCCCAATAGCGCCTGGGAACGCAGGAAGAAAGGGAGCAAGTAAGATAAAAGTGGGGGGTTTCTGTTGCCCGGTACCCCCCGGACCGCGCTTATCGCAGCTTACGCTGCGACAGCGAATGCCTCATGATTGTCATTGGCACTTGTGATACGGCCCGATGACGGCGGAACCATGCCGAGCAAAAAGTGAGTCTTTACCACGCATGTCGAGCCTATTTCGCCCCCATATGGTGGAGGCGCCGGGTACCGCCCCCGGGTCCATAACGCTTATTCCAATCACCATTTATCGCCATATCCGGCAAGCCGGCAGCCTTACATATAGGCTGTCTTGTCACACGATTGAAGGACCTATTTCGGATGAGTCTCACGGACGAGCAACAGACCGAGATCGCCGCCCTACGGGCTGCCAGCGCACCCACGCGCCGCGCCACCGTACCAGCGCTTGAGGAACTGCTTTATCAAGCGATTCCAGTGCTGGACCACGGTTTCGTCCGCGTGATCGACTATATGGGCGACGATGCAGCCGTGGTGCAGGCCGCCCGCGTGTCCTACGGCCGGGGCACCCGCCGCGTCAGCGAGGATTCGGGCCTGATCCGCTACCTCATGCACCACCGCCACAGCACGCCGTTCGAAATGTGCGAGATCAAGTACCACGTGAAGCTGCCGATCTTCGTGGCGCGCCAGTGGATTCGCCACCGCACTGCCAACGTCAACGAGATTTCCGCCCGCTATTCCATCCTCGAGCGCGAGTTCTATCTGCCCGCTCCCGAGCATCTGGCCGCCCAATCCGCCATCAACCGCCAGGGCCGTGGTGCCGTGCTGGAAGGCCAGGAGGCCTCCGACGTGCTGGACCTGTTGCGCCAGGACGCCACCCGCACCTACGACAACTACACGGCCATGCTGAACGAGGACGCGGACGGCACCCCCCACGATCCCGGCCGCCAGGGCCTCGCCCGCGAACTCGCCCGCATGAACCTCACGCTCAACACCTATACCCAGTGGTATTGGAAGACCGACCTCCACAACCTGCTCGGCTTCCTCTCGCTCCGGGCCGACGCCCATGCCCAATATGAAATCCGCGTCTACGCGGACGCCATGCTGGACACCGTGAAGGCGTGGGTTCCGTCCACCTACGAAGCGTTCCACGACTACCGCCTCGGCGCGGTCACTCTCTCAGCCGGGATGCTCGCCGTGGTCCGAAGGATGCTTGCGGGCGAGCAGGTCGAACAACCCGGCAGCGGGCTATCCAAGCGCGAATGGGGCGAGATGATGCAGGCGCTGGAGTCACCCCCGTCGTGATTGTCGTCTTCGGCTCGATCAACCTCGATCTCATCTTCCGCGTGCCCGAGTTGCCAGTCGCCGGCCAGACCGTCGCCTCGCCCGCCATGCGGATCGAACCCGGTGGCAAGGGCGGCAACCAAGCCCTCGCCGCCGCCCGCGACGGCGCCCGCGTGGCCTTCGCCGGCGCGGTGGGCGACGACCGTTTCGCCCCCGAGGCGCTGACGCTGATGCGCGAAGCCGGCATCGATCTCACCCGTGTCGCCACCGCCGAGGCCTGGACCGGCTGCGCCTCGATCTGCGTGGACGATGCCGGCCAGAACCTGATCGCGGTCG
This sequence comes from Rhodospirillales bacterium, assembly GCA_025350425.1. Lineage (GTDB taxonomy): Bacteria > Pseudomonadota > Alphaproteobacteria > Acetobacterales > Acetobacteraceae > JANXTF01. Next base: position 9,061 of record JANXXW010000108.1, on the reverse strand, counting down.
CCAGCGGCGCCAACCTGTGGGCACGCGCTGCCCAGGTGGAGGATGCGCTGCTCGGACCGCAAACCACCGTGCTGCTGCAAATGGAGGCCGATGCCGCCGAGACCGCCGCCCTGATCCGGCGCGCCCACGCCCAAGGCGCCCGCGTGATCCTCAACCTCGCCCCCGCCGCCGACCTGCCCGACGACGCTTGGCGCCTGCTGGACCTGCTGATCGCCAACGAACAGGAAGCCGCCTGGCTGGCCAGCCGCTTCGGCACCAGCACCGAAATCGCCTCGTTGCGTGGCGCGCTGGGTTGCGATGTCGTGGTCACGCTGGGCGCGCAAGGCGTCCAAGCCGCGACCGCCGCCGGGGAACTGAGCCTACCGGCGTGCAAGGTCGGGGTGGTGGACACGACCGCCGCGGGCGACTGCTTCGCCGGGGTGCTGGCAGCCGGGCTGGACCGGGGTCTTGGGTTGGAACAGGCACTCGGTCGCGCCAACATGGCGGCGGCGCTGTGCTGCACCCGGCACGGGACCCAGGGCAGCCTGCCGATGGGCCACGAGATCGACGCGATGGCGGGGTGATCGACCAGCCGGGCAATCTGACTGCCCGCCATTGCCGCGCCGCGCCGGGAGTGTGAGTTTGCCGGCCCTGGATGTGATGCGGGGAAACGAGCATGGCCGAATGGTTGAAGCGGGGCGCCGAGGCAGGGGCGGCCGAGACGGCGGATCGCAAGGTACGTGAGACGGTCGAGGCGATCCTGGCCGATATCGCGGCGCGCGGCGACGACGCGGTGCGGGAACTCTCGGTCCGCTTCGACAAATGGGATCGCGAAGACTATCGGCTGACGGACGCCGAGATCGCCGACTGCATCGGGCAATTGACCGCCCGCGACCTCGACGACATCCGGTTCGCCCAGGCGCAGGTTCGTAATTTCGCGGAAAAGCAGCGGGCATGCATCACGGACCTCGAAGTGGAGACGCTGCCGGGCGTGATCCTCGGGCACAAGAACATCCCGCTCGGGTCGGTCGGCTGTTACGTGCCGGGCGGCAAATACCCGTTGTTGGCGTCGGCCCATATGTCCGTCATAACGGCCAAGGTGGCAGGTGTCGGACGGATCGTGACGTGCGCGCCGCCGTTCCACGGCAAGCCCGCCCCGGCCATCGTCGCGGCACAGCATCTCGCGGGGGCGGACGAGATCTATTGTCTCGGCGGCATCCAGGCGGTGGGCGCCATGGCGCTCGGCACACCCGGCATCGCGGCGGTGGACATGCTGGTCGGACCGGGCAACGCCTTCGTCGCCGAAGCCAAGCGGCAGTTGTTCGGGCGTGTCGGCATCGATCTGTTCGCGGGGCCGACCGAGACGCTGGTGATCGCTGACGAGTCCGTGGATGCCGAGATGTGCGCCACCGACCTGCTGGGGCAGGCGGAGCACGGGCCAGATTCGCCGGCGATATTGCTCACGACCTCGGCGCGGCTGGCGCGGGAGACGATGGCCGAGATCGAGCGACTGCTGGCGATCCTGCCGACCGCCGGCATCGCCCGCCAGGCCTGGGCCAGCTTCGGCGAAGTCATCGTCTGCGCGGACGATGCGGAGATGGTGCGGGAGGCGGACCGGATCGCATCCGAGCATGTGCAGGTGATGACGCGGGATCCGGACTACTTCCTGGCCAACATGAAGAATTACGGCGCGCTGTTCCTGGGGCCACGCACCAACGTCGCGTACGGCGACAAGGTCATCGGCACCAACCACACCCTCCCGACCAAGAAGGCGGCGCGCTACACCGGCGGATTATGGGTCGGCAAGTTCCTCAAGACCTGCACTTATCAGAAGGTGATGACCGACGAGGCGTCGGCGATGGTTGGCGAATATTGCTCCCGGCTATGCGCGCTGGAAGGTTTCACCGGGCATGGCGAGCAGGCCAACGTCCGTGTGCGCCGGTATGGCGGCCGCAACATTCCCTACGGCGGGGCCGCAGAATGAAGCTGCCCCGCACGCCGTCGTTCCGGCTCGATGGACGCCGGGCATTCGTCACCGGGGCCGGCCGGGGGATCGGCATGGCAGCAGCGGCGGCACTGGCCCAGGCCGGCGCGCACGTCACGCTCTGCGCGCGGACGAAAGCCGAAATCGAGGCGGTGGCGGCAGCTTTGCGCGACGATGGTGGCTCGGCCGAGACGCTCGTGCTGGATGTGCTCGACTTCGCCGCCGTGAAGCAGGAATTGGCGTTCCGGCCTGCGCACGACATCCTGGTCAACAACGCCGGCACCAACCGGCCGAAACACTTCACCGAAGTCTCGATGGAGGACTACGAAGCAGTCCTGGGCCTGAACGTGAAAGCAGCGTTCTTTGTCGCCCAGGGCTTCGCCGCACGGCTGCTGGAGGCGGGGCGACCAGGGTCGATCATCAACATGTCTTCGCAGATGGGCCATGTCGGCGGCCCGAACCGCACGTTGTATTGCGCGTCGAAATGGGCGCTGGAGGGCATGAGCCGGGCGATGGCGCTCGATCTCGCGCCACACGGGATTCGAGTGAACACCGTGGCACCCACCTTCATCGAGACGCAAATGACGGCGCCCTACTTTGAGGACACGGAGTTTCGGGCGAGCGTGCTGGCCAAGATCAAGCTTGGGCGTATCGGACAGGTCGAGGATCTGATGGGGGCAATCCTGTATCTCGCCTCCGATGCCTCAGCACTGGTGACCGGCACGTCGATGCTGGTGGACGGAGGATGGACGGCGGATTAAGGCGTGACCGGTCCGTGCTGGCACGTGTCGGAGTGAACCCAGTTTGCTCGGCGGGGGCCGACCCGGAACAAGTAACGGGTGAGCCTGATCCGGTTACGTTCTAACGCCACGCGCTATACCAGAACGGTATCTCCTGAGCAAAATTGCCAGCCTCCGGCTATCTCGGCCGAAACCTACATCGCTAATGTGTCATACTGTGGTTTGCCTGATCCGACCGGCCCCAACGGCCGTCGACGACAATAAACGGAGGGACGCACATGACTGTAATCGCAGGCTACGTGGCGCCATCGCGCCGCCCTGGAGAACTCGGCGTCCATTCGGTGGACGGTTTCAACGTCACGGTTCCCAATCTCAAGGTCGCGCAGAACTTCTACGCCGCGTTCGGGCTGGCTCCGCGCGAGGAAGGCCAGACGCTCGGGCTCTATACCGAGGGCCATTCGCACCGATGGGGCCAAATCAGCGAAGGCCCGGCCAAGAAGCTCACCTACGTATCGTTCGGCGCGTTCGAGGAGGATCTCGAGCCGTTGCGGAGCCGGCTGCAACAGCGCGGCGTCAAGCAACTCGATCCACCGGCCGGCTTCAAATCGAACGGCGTTTGGTTCCACGATCCCGAAGGCACGCTGATCGAGATCCGCGTGGCGGAGAAGTCGTCGCCGGACGCGAAAAGCATCGTCTGCAACGTGTCCAGCGCCCCCGGTGTCCAGGGAGCGCCAAGCCGCTCCGGCGCGGGAGCCGTGCGGCCTCGCCGATTCGCACATATCCTGCTGTTCACCAGCGACGTCAGCCGCTCTATCACCTTCTACCACAACGTCCTGGGCCTGCGGCTGTCAGACCGGTCCGGGGACGGCGTGGCGTTCATGCACGGCATCCACGGCAGCGACCATCACATGATCGCGTTGGCCAAATCCGACGGTCCGGGCCTGCATCATCTCAGTTGGGATGTCGGGTCGTTCCACGAGGTCGGGCTCGGCGCCATGCAGATGGCCGACAAGGGTTATTCGGCCGGCTGGGGCGTCGGACGGCACGTACTCGGCTCCAACTACTTTCACTACGTGCGAGATCCGTGGGGGAGCTGGTGCGAGTATTCGTCCGATATCGACTACATTCCGGTCGATCATGACTGGGCGAGCGGGGATCATGCGGAGCAAGACGCATTCTACGTCTGGGGTCCGACGCCGCCCACCGACTTCATCACCAACCACGAGACGGCATGATTAGGGGCCGATGGGCATGAATTTGTTCGTCATCCAGGCCCAGGCGCCGGACAACAGGGCCCCGGATATCTATCGCGGCATCCTGCCGTTCCGGATCGCGCCGTTCATGCTGCTGGTCGCGATGTTCGCCCTCCCGCAACTGGCACTCTGGCTGCCGACCTTGCTGGACGGATCGGGCTAGAACAACTTCGTCATTGCAATGTGGAAGCCTACCGGCGGCCAAGCTCGTGCATGGTCGCCTTCAACGCCGGATAAAGCCCCTTGTAGGCGTGGAACATCCGGTCATGCACATCGGCGTTGGCAGGGTTTGGCACGGCCCGTTCGGCCAGTGTTACCCAGCCCATTGCCGCACGTTCCGGCGCGACGAGGCCGGTGCCGAGTGCCGCCAACAGGGCGGCTCCCAAGGCCGCCTCGACATCCTGATCGATCGTCCGAACCGCGTAGCCCGTGATATCGGCTATGATCTGCATCCAGAGATCGGATTTTGCAGCGCCGCCCACCACGATCAGCGTGTCGTCGAGCGCGGACAGATTGAGCCTTCCGGCCTCGATGTTATGGCGCAGCGCATAGGTCACGCCTTCCAGCACGGCGCGGAACAGGTGGCCGCGACCGTGGAACAGGCTAAGGCCGACGAAGGCGCCGCTGGCACGGCCGTCCCATACCGGGCTGCGTTCGCCCATGAGGTAGGGCAGGAACATGACACCGTCGGCGCCAGCATCGATCTTGTTGGCCTCCTGATCGAGCATGAGCAGCGACTCGCCACGGCAGAACTGTTCCTGGAACCACGACACCGATGCGCCGGCGGTGATCGCGCCGCCGAACACGTAAAGATCCTGCAGCCCGTTGAACACGTGCGGCATCGCGATCAGTCCGTGCCGCGCGTCGGCAGTGCGGGCGATGCTTCCCCAGCACATGCTGGTGCCGATCATGGCAACGTGCTGGCCCTGCCGTGTGGCGCCCGCCGCGAAAGTCGCAACTGCGGCGTCCACGCCACCGGCTATCACCGGCGTGCCAGCGGCAAGTCCGGTTCGCGCGGCCCATTCGGCGCGAAGCGTTCCGACCTGCTCGCTCGATTCCACCAGCCGCTCCGGCATCATCGCGCGCGGGATGCCGAGCAGGTCGAGCATCTCGCCGGACCAGGCGCGCCCGCGCAAATCATACACACCGCCGATGTTGCCCGCCGAGGAATGGTCCACGGCCAGTGCGCCGGTAAGTTCGTATGCGACATAGGCGTTGGGCGGCAGGAGATAGCGCGTACGCGCCCAGACCTCCGGGCGATGCCGTTTCAACCACAGCATCTTGGTGAAGCCGTAATAGCTGTCCACACCGTTGCCGGTGATGTCGAACAGCTTCTGCTGGTCGATGTTGGCGCGCACCCAGGACACCTCCTCCTCGGCGCGCCGGTCCATCCAGATGAGGCATGGATGCAACGAGCGCATATCCGCGTCGACCGGGATGCCCGCACCGCCATAGAGGCTGCTGACACACAGACCGGCGACCTCGGAGGGTGAAACGCCAGACTTACCCATGCAGCCCGCGATGCAGGCGATCACCGCGTCGAGCCAAACCGCCGCGTCCTGTTCGGCCCAGAGGGGTTTCGGCGTGTCTGGCTGATAACCGCGCGCGTGTCGCGCGACGATAGTCCCGGTCTCAGCGTCGATCAGAAGCGCCTTGGTACTCTGCGTTCCGATATCGACGCCAAGGACGTATTTCATATCGCTGGTTTGAGCAGAACCTTGACAGAGTCGAGAGAGTTGGCGACGCGAATCGCCTCGTCCCATTCGTCGAAGCTGTAATTATGCGTAACGATACCGTCCGAGGTGACCAGGCCGCGCAGCAACAGGTCGATGGCGATCGGGTAACAATAGGGACCGAGATGCACGCCCCTCACGTCCAGTTCCTTGCGGTCGCCGATGATCGACCAGTCGACGGTATGTCGGAGCCGAACACCGAGAACTCGACGAAGCGGCCAAGTTTGCGGATCAGCGACAGCCCTTGCGTCACGCCAGTCGGTGAGCCGGTCGCCTCGATATATACGTCGCAGCCATAGCCTTCGGTCAGGCCATGGACGATCGCGAGCGCGTCCTGTTCGCGCGGGTTGATGACCACGTCGGCGCCAAACCGCTTGGCGAGCGCCAGGCGTTCCGGCACCATGTCGATCACTACCAACTTGCGCGGCGTCTTTAGCTTCGCGACCTGCACCATCATCAGGCCGATCGGCCCGGCCCCCGCGATCACCACGACATCGTCGAGTTGCACGTCGCCGCGCTGCACGGTGTGGATCGCGCACGCCAACGGCTCGATGATCGCGGCATCCTCGAGTTTGATGGCGTCAGGGATGACGTGCACGCGTGCGGTGGGCGGGATCAGCATGTAGTCGGACATCCCGCCATCCGCGACCTCACGCTGGAAACCGAAGATGTTATGGACTTCGCACATCCAGTATTTGCCGCTGCGGCAGAAGCGGCAGCGGTCGCAGGGTACGATCTGTTCGGCGATGATGGTGTCACCCGCCTTGACCCCGAAATGCGCGGCGGCGTCAGCACCGAGATCCTCGACCACGCCGAAGAACTCGTGGCCAGGGATCACCGGCGCCTTCACGTAGGCCGGCATACCCGTTGCCTTGTCGCCCCAGAACATCTTGGCGCCGGTCCAGCACTTGCAGTCGCTGGCGCAGATGCCACAGGCGGAGATGCGAATCACCATCTCGCGCGCGCCAGGATGCGGACGCGCCACCTGCTCGACGCGGTAATCTTCCGGCCCGTGGCATACCACGGCGGTCATGCGGTTGTTGGTCTGGCTCATGTGGTTACCCTTTGTGATCAGGCTCGGCCGTGAGATGCGCGGGATCTGCGCGCCAGGGAGTCGACGATGACGGCGGTGGCAAGCACGCCGCCGGTGATCATGTACCGAAGAGAAGATGACAGATCGAGCAGGGTCAGCCCGCTCGCGATCGACTGGATGACGATAATGCCCAGCAACGCGGAATAGGCGCTGCCACGGCCGCCAAAGAGGCTGGTCCCACCGATCACGGCAGCCGCGATGGCATCGAGGTTGACGTCGCCGGTGCCCGCCTGCTGGCTCGCGGAGGCCAGGCGCGCGGCGGACAACACGCCACCGAACGCCGCCAACGTCGAGCACAGCATGAACGCGCTGGTGTAGATCAGCGGCACGTTGATGCCGGCGCGCCGTGCAGCCTCGCGGTTGCCGCCGATGGCGGTCATCGACCGGCCCCATTTCGTCCGCTTGAAGGCGTAGTTCATCACCACGACCAAAGCGACGAACAGCCCGAACATCCAAGGAACGCCACGGTCCTGATTGAGGTAGAAGGCGATGAGTTCGAGCGCCACCAGCAGGACGACCGCGCGGAACACCAGGCCGGTGATCGACTGCGGTGACAATCCCGCCTCGCGGCGTCGTGCGGCGGTGCGTAAACCCGTGACCAGAGTGACGATCCCGGCCAGCGCCGCGAGCGCGTATGCCACGACCGGCGGCATGACGAGTGTTTGGCCCAGGCTCACGAGGGGAGACCCGTAGGGCAGGTTGATCGATCCGCTCGAACCGAGAATGTAGAGTTGCAACCCCAGCACGGCCAGCAGCCCTGCGAGGGTTGAGACAAAACTCGGCATTCCCAACCGGTTGAACAGCACCGAGTAGAAAAAGCCGATCACGCCACCGGCTATCAGCGCGGCCAGGATTGCGGGGATCACCGGCCAACCCGAATTGACCCACAATACGCCGACCAATGCGGACGCAAATCCGCTGATCGAGCCGACCGAAAGATCAATCTCGCCGACCATCAGGATGCAGACGATGCCGAGCGAGATCACGCCTACCGTCGAGCAGTCGAACAGCAGGTTGACGAGGTTATTGCTCGACAGAAAAATCGGGTTGAGGCTTTGGAACACCGTCCAAATGATTGCGAGGCCCACCACGACCGGCAGCGAGCCGAGATCGCCGCTCCGAACGCGGTCGGCCAGGGAGCGGATCGCGCCTCCGATCCCGGTATCGTGCCTGACACGCACATCGCTGCGGTCGAGCAATGGCTCGGATGGCGGGGTACCTTCCACGTTGCTGCTCATGCCCGTCCCTCGTTTTGCACAGCGATGCGTCGCCCGGATCGGCGCGACACGGAATTGTCGGCGGCTCCGGTGATCGCGCTGATCAGTTCCTGGTTCGACGTGTCCGGGTAGAATATGCCGTTGTTGCGCCCGAGCCGAAGCACGACGATCCGGTCGGCGACGGCGCGGACATCCTCCATATTATGGCTGATCATGATGACCCCGAGGCCACGGTCACGGACTCGCTCGATGAGGTTGAGTACCTCGGCGGTCTGCGCGACCCCGAGTGCCGCGGTTGGCTCGTCGAGCAGGATGAGCTTTGGGTCCAGCAACAACGAACGGGCGATGGCGACGGTCTGGCGCTGCCCGCCGGACAGCGAAGCGACGGCTTCGCGGACGCTCGGGATACGCGCCGACAGTTCCTTCAGCAGCGTCCAGGCACGAATTTCCATCGACACTTCGTCGAGCTGTAACGAATTGAGTTCGTTGCCGAGGAAGATATTGGCGACCACATCGAGATTCTCGCAAAGGGCGAGATCCTGGAACACCGTGGCAATGCCGAGAGCGAGAGCATCGCTCGGGCCGGCGAGAGTGACGGCCTTGCCCTGGAAGGTCATGGTTCCGGTGGTCGGCTGAAACACGCCCGCGAGAATTTTCACCAGGGTCGATTTCCCGGCCCCGTTATCGCCGACGAGAGCAACCACCTCGCCCGCCTTAACGTCGAGGTCGATGTCGGCAAGGGCCGAGACCGCGCCAAACACCTTGGAGACGCCGCGTAAGCTGATCACCGTCTCGCCTGCGGCCACCGGCCCTTGCGACATGCCTGTCATGGAGTTCGAGCCTTCCGGGTTACGGGCGAGCGATGGAGAAACATGGACCGTCCGGCGTCACGCATGGTCAGCCGGACGGCCATTTCTGGCTTTCGTTTACGGCGTGATGCCGAGCTTCTTGCACCCATCGACGTAGCGGCCGGTGCAAAGCACGCTCGCCGGCACGATCGACTTGCCGTTGAGCAGCTTGTCGACGATCTCAGCCTTGAGGTTTGCGGCCGTGATGAGCGTC
>JANXXW010000095.1 GCA_025350425.1 Rhodospirillales bacterium | reverse complement strand
TTCCAGAAATAGTTGAAGTTACGTGGCGTCGGGAAGACCGCGTATTCTTTCGTCAGCAAGGTGAATACCGGTAACCGGGAGTCGACCCAGTTAACGACGGGATTGGTAAATGCGCTTTTGTGCAGGCCAGCCATTGGGTCGCTCCGCTGGGAGATCGTTAAGCCGGATCAGCCGATTTTGATTTTGGTGTCGGTCGTAAAAGCATAAGGCGGAAGAGGCAGATTGGCCGGCGCCGGACCATGACGCACGCGTCCGGCCGTGTCATACTGGCTACCATGGCAAGGGCAGAGCCATCCGCCAAAATCGCCACGCGGGTCTGTCGGCTTGTTGCCGAGCGGTACGCAGCCGAGATGAGTGCAAATGCCGATCACGATCAGCCAGGGCTCATGCCCAGCCTTCACGCGATCCTTGTCAGCCACTGGCTCGATTAGTTGTGCCAGCGAGACATCGACGGCTGACTTGACTTCGGCGGGTGTCCGATGACGAACGAAGATCGGCTTACCGCGCCAGACTACTGTTATTCCCGATCCCTCTGGGACAGGTGCGATATCCACCTCGACCGACGACAAAGCCAGCACGTCCGAGGACGGGTTCATGCTGTCGATGAGCGGCCAAGCCAGTGCGCCGAGGCCGACGGCTGCACCAGCGCCGGCCACCAGTTTCAGAAAGTCCCGTTTGCCAGCATCATTGCCGTGGGGTGCCCCCATAAGCCCGTTATCGGGTTTGTGCGTGCTAGCAGACATCGTGACGGCAATCCTTTTCGTTCGAAGCCTGTCGTTTATAAGTGGGGGTGTTCGCCCCTGCAACATCCCCAGTTTAAGGGGTGTTGCCCTTGCTGCAAGAGAAAGGCCACATCATTCCTAACACATATTCATCGCTAAAGCCCAATGCTCGGTCATGGTTCGAGAGTTTGCGCGACAAGCTCTGCGCCGAGTTTGAGGCGATCGAGGACGAAGCCGCCAGCAGCGCCCCGGTCGGCCGATTTGCCCGAACCGAGTGGCAACGGCCCACCGAGACGGGTGAAGGCGGAGGCGGCGGCGTGATGAGCGTCATGCACGGGCGCGTATTCGAGAAAGTGGGCGTCAACGTCTCAACCGTCTGGGGAGAGTTCAGCGCGGACTTTCGCGCTCAGATCCCAGGAGCTGCGGACGACCCGCGATTTTGGGCCAGCGGCATTTCGCTGGTCGCCCACATGGCCAGCCCGCACGTGCCTGCGGCCCATTTCAATACGCGCATGCTGGTCACCACCAAGGGTTGGTTCGGCGGTGGCGGCGACCTGACGCCAATGCGTCTTCTTTCGCCCGAGTCGGTCGAGGACGCGGCCAGCTTCCATGCCGCGTTCCAGCAAGCATGCGACAGCCACGATCCCGCATATTATCCGCGTTTCAAGGAATGGTGCGATCGTTACTTTTATCTCCCGCATCGGGCTGAGCCGCGCGGGGCGGGCGGAATTTTCTACGACCACCTCGAATCAGACAGCCCCGAGGCAGATTTCGCCTTTACCCAGGATGTCGGTCGCGCGTTCCTGGCCTCGTATCCCGCGATCGTGCGCCGCCGCATGGGGGAGCCGTGGACGGCGGCGGATCGCGACCATCAACTGATCCGGCGTGGCCGCTATGTCGAGTTCAACCTCATACATGACCGCGGCACATTGTTCGGCCTCAAGACCGGCGGCAATGTAGAAGCGATCCTGATGAGCCTGCCGCCCGAGGCGCGCTGGCCTTGATCAGCCTCTGATCCAGCGTGCCGGGTTCCACATCCATACGCCGGTCGGGTTAGACCAGTAGCCCTCCTGCCAGTTGGGACCGTGCCCGGCTTGCGGAATCCACATTCCCGCCGTCCAGGCGTAGCCGCCGCCAGTCCAATCCCAATGACCGGGCTGCCAAATCTGGGCTTGGTCTGACACCGGCGGCTTGGGCATCATTTCTACCTGTGCCGGCGGGGGCGCGGGATATGGATTGCCCACGCTTCCGGTGGCAACCGTGACGCAGCCGGCGAGCGTCAGACTCGCCGTGGCAAGCAGAAGGCCCGCTAGGTTCCGAAACCGGCTCATGATGTAGCTCCCTGGAGGCCATCAGGGTGCCCCATCCAGAGCTAACCGCCAAACGGCAGCATGATCGTTGCCACCGCCTGTGCGGCGATCCCCTCCATGCGGCCCGTGAAGCCGAGCCGTTCGGTGGTGGTGGCCTTGATCGACACCCGTGACGCCTCGACGCCGAGCAGGCCGGCGATGCGGGCGATCATCGCCGGGGCGTGTGGCGTGATCTTGGGCTGTTCACAGATCAGCGTCAGGTCCAGATTTGCCAGCACGCCGCCACGCGCCGCAATCCGGCCGGCGGCGTGAACCAGGAAGCGCGCGCTGTCGGCGTCTTTCCAGGCCGCCTCGCTGGGCGGGAAATGGCGGCCGATATCGCCCTCGGCCAGCGCGCCGTAGATCGCATCGCACAAGGCGTGAATGCCCACGTCGGCATCGGAATGGCCGGCCAGTCCACGGTCATGGGCCACCTCGATGCCGCACAGGATGAGCTTACGGCCGGTCTGCATGGCATGGACGTCGTAGCCGGTGCCGACGCGGGGCACCATCGCCCGAAGCAGCGTGTTCTCCAGGCGCACGAAATCCTCCGCGAAGGTCAGTTTGATGTTGTCGTCGTGGCCCGCGACCAGTGCCACCGCATATCCGGCCGCCTCAAGAATTGAGGCGTCGTCGGTCGCTCCCTCAGCCGCCGAGCGATGCAGCGCAAGCAGCAGGGGAAAATCGAACGCCTGCGGGGTCTGCGCGCGAAACAAGTTGTCGCGCGGGACAGTGGTCTCGATCAATCCGTCGCGGACGCGCTTCAGCGTGTCGGCGACGGGCAGGGCAGGGATGGCGCCCGGATGGTTCCTAAGCGCCGCAACCAGAGCGACGACAATACCTGGCGGCACGAAAGGCCGTGCCGCGTCATGGACAAGGACGATGTCAGGAGCATGAGGAGCCAGCGCTTCCAGCCCGGCGCGGACACTTAACTGTCGGGTGGCACCACCTGCGGTCACCGGCAGGTGATCAATGCCGGCCAGCGCCGCCGATAGAAGTGCTATATCCCCGACCGGCTGAAGCAGGGTCACTTCGCGGGCCAGCGCGTCCGCCGCGTGGCGGATGACCGGGCGACCTGCGAGCGGCAGGAACTGCTTGGGCGTTCCGGTGCCGAATCGAACGCCGGAGCCGCCGGCGACTAGGATCGCGGCAATGCGAGGTGAGGGGCTCATGGCAGCAACCTCGCCGCGCCATCCCCGCCCGTCAACACCGGGAACCGGTAATGCGGCGGTTCGAAAAGCGAGTCTCGTCCCTGGCTGCGGTCGGGTATCCACGGCTTGATTTCGAAATAATTGACCATCAAGTCGAGCCGATGCTGAAACATGTTGCCACGGCCCAGATAATAGGCCTACGGTCCTAATATTATGGAAACCATTCCGTCCTTCGCACCCCTGGCCGCACGTCTCGCCGGCCACGCGGCGGCGATCCGTCCGGTGGACGGGGCGCCAGACGATTGGTCTAAGGTGGCGGCGCTGGTGGTGTGCGCCCTGCTGGACATGCTGATCTGCGTGTGTGCGGCGCTGGACGCTCGTGCCGCGGCCGGCCTCCGCCCCGTGACGGTCCCTGTTATGGGCGATGACAACGCGGTTACCGAGTTTGCCCCGCGCATGGGACGCCAAGCTCTGCCGAGCCAGAGGCCCGCCCGGCTGCCGAGCCTTGCTCCGAGGCCCTGCGCCGTGGCCCCAGAGCAGGCTGCGATATCATCTGGAATGGCCGGAGCCACACCTGCCGGCCCCTGGCTGGCATGGTCGTGCGACCGCGGCCCGCTCCGGTTGATCGCCGCTTCTCCGGGTCAGCCCCGGCGGGAAACGAGGCTTTTCCACTCGCGTCTACGCACGCCCACAACGTTACGATATAACAACGATATGGCACTGGCGATGATAGGTTGGATGTCAGACTGATCCACTTCCCTGGAACTCGCTCGATTGCGTGACGAACCCGAGACCGCTACCTTGCCCAAAGCATGAGCAACAGCACGACAAATTTGCAACCGATCGATCTTGGCGGCCGGGCACGTATCGAGACTCCCGTTATCGTGGCACCGATGTCGGGCGTGACCGACCTGCCGTTTCGCCGACTTGCCCGCGAATTGGGCGCAGGTTTGGTGGTCTCAGAGATGATCGCCTCGTGGGCGATGGTGCGGGAAAACCGCAACACGATGCGGATGGCGGAACTGGATGGTTCCCCGTCCTCCATCCAGTTGGCGGGCTGCGATCCCGCGGCGATGGCCGAGGCGGCGCGCATCGCGGTGGGACGCGGCGCCGATATCGTCGACATTAATTTCGGCTGTCCGGTAAAAAAGGTCGCGGTCGGCCAGGCCGCTGGCAGCGCGCTGATGCGCGATGAGGTCGCGGCGGCGCGCATCCTGAGCGCGACTGTGGAAGCAGTCTCCGTGCCGGTCACGCTGAAGATGCGGATGGGCTGGGACCATACGAGCCTGAACGCCCCGGCATTGGCGCGGATCGCGCAATCCTGCGGTATCCGCATGATCGCGGTGCATGGGCGGACCCGCCAGCAATTCTATACCGGCGTCGCCGACTGGGATTTCATCGCCTCCGTGAAGCAGGCGGTCGGCATCCCGGTGATCGCCAACGGCGACATCCTGACCGAGGAAGACGCTCTGGCCGCCCTGCAGCGCTCGGGGGCGGATGGCGTGATGATCGGCAGGGGCTGCTATGGCCGGCCGTGGTTCCCGGCGCAGGTGGCGCATTACCTTCGCACTGGCCAGCGGCTCCCGGATCCATCGCTGGAGGCGCAGAAAGCAATCGTGCTCGACCACTATCGTGCCATGCGGGAACACTCCGGTGAGTATGGCGGCGTGCGACTCGCCCGCAAACATCTGGCCTGGTACTCGCGCGGCCTACCCGGCTCGGCGGAGTTCCGCGCGACCATGAATCGCCTTGGCACTGCTGACGAGGTGTTGGTGTTGCTCGACCGTTTCTACGATCCCTTGATCGAAGCCGGGATATCCCGGACCGCCCTGGAGCGGGACGTGATGGCCGAAGCCGCATGAAAACCGCAGGCGCGCGCGACACGCTTAAGGTGGTTGGCATTCGGGCCGATCCGCCAATCCCCGCCCGTCCGGACCCAGCAGCGCTCCTCTCGGCGCTTCCCATTCCCATGCTGCTGCTCGATCGGGCGAACCGGTTTCGCTTCGTCAATCATGCGGCTGAACAGTTTCTGGGCATTTCAGCGGCGCAGTTGTCACAGCTCTCGCTCGCCGATCTGGTCCCTTCCGACAACCCGATCTTTCAACTGATCGAACAGGTCAGGTCCGGCGATCTTACCATCTCCGACCACGACATGACGCTCGAAAGCCCACGCCTGCACAAGACCGCGATCACCGTTCAAGGCGCGCCGCTGCCTGAGGAGCCGGGATCGGTGGTATTGGTGATGCAGGATTCCTCAGCGGCTCGCGCACTCGACCGGCAACTGACGTTCCGCAGCGCCGCCCGCAGTGTCACGGGCATGGCGGCGATCCTCGCGCACGAGGTAAAAAATCCACTTTCCGGCATACGCGGCGCCGCCCAGTTGCTGGAGAGCAGCGTCACGGCCGCCGACCGGGAACTGACGGTGCTGATCCGCGACGAGGCGGATCGTATTCGCGATCTCGTCGATCGGATGGAGGCATTCGGCGAAAAGCCGATCGAACGCGGGGCGGTAAACATCCATCGCGTGCTGGAGCATGTCCGCCTGCTCGCACAGACCGGGTTCGCGGCTTCCATCCGGTTCAGCGAGATCTACGATCCGTCGCTGCCGCACGTGTATGGCAACCGCGATCAACTGGTGCAGGTCCTGCTGAACCTCGTAAAGAACGCGGCGGAATCGATTGTCGGGGCAGACCACATCTACGGCGAAATTGTGTTGATGACCGCCTTTCAGCAGGGAATGCGGCTGGCAGTCCCTGGATCGGATCACCGGATGCACCTTCCCTTGGTGGTGTCCGTGCGCGATAACGGCCCTGGGATCCCAGAAGACATCCGGCCCAACCTGTTCGACCCGTTCGTCTCGTCCAAGGCCACGGGGAGCGGGCTTGGCTTGGCGTTGGTGGCAAAGATCATCAATGACCATGGAGGGCTCGTCGAGGTGGACGACCGACCTGGGCGCACCGAGTTCCGGTTGCACTTGCCTATGATGGTCGAGGATCCGACCGATTAGCTGGATCTCCGGCTTTAACTTTCTCTGCCAACACCCGAGGCGCTGATGACTCCGCCCACCGTCCTCATCGCTGATGACGATCGTTCGATCCGCACCGTGCTGACCCAGGCCCTGAGCCGGTCCGGCTACCAGGTCCGCAGCACGTCCAACGCGGCTACCTTGTGGCGTTGGGTGGAGGACGGGGAGGGTGATCTGGTCATCACCGACGTGGTCATGCCGGACGAGAACGGTTTCGATCTGATCCCACGCATCAAGCGCATCCGGCCCGAGTTGCGCGTGGTGGTCATGAGCGCGCAATCGACGCTCATCACCGCCGTGAAGGCGGCCCAGCGTGGCGCGTTCGAGTATCTTCCAAAGCCGTTCGATTTGCAGGAATTGCTGAACGTGGTCAGCCGGGCGCTGGCGGCGCCGGCCGTGGCGTTGCCGGCCGGTCCGGTCATCCGGCCCGATACCGACGAGCGCCTGCCGCTGATCGGGCGGAGTGTGGCGATGCAGGAAATCTATCGCACCATCGCCAGACTCACGACGGCCGACCTGACCGTCATGGTCAACGGAGAAAGCGGGACCGGCAAGGAGCTGATCGCACGGGCGCTGCACGATTACGGCCGCCGCAGGGGTGGGCCGTTCGTGGCCATCAACATGGCTGCCATCCCGCGTGAGCTGATCGAGAGCGAATTGTTCGGACATGAGCGTGGGGCATTCACTGGCGCCACCAACCGCAACCAGGGCCGCTTCGAGCAGGCCAGCGGCGGGACGCTGTTCCTCGACGAGATCGGTGACATGCCGCCGGAAGCCCAGACAAGGCTGTTGCGCGTGTTGCAGGAAGG
>JANXXW010000249.1 GCA_025350425.1 Rhodospirillales bacterium | reverse complement strand
ATCGCCGACCTCGCGGGCGACCGGCTCGACAGTGCCGTCGCCGCGATCGCCCAAGCCGCAAACAGCGCGGCCAGCGTCATGGGCCACGCTACAGATGTCAGCCGGATAGACGACCTGCACCGGCTTCAGGCAGCAGTGCTGGAGCGCTTCGGCCGGGTCGATCTGTTTATGAATAATGCCGGCATTCAGCCCGGCAGCGCCGTGTTCGGCACCAACGACGTCTGGACCCGCGTGATCGACGTCAACCTGTGGGGCATCATCCGCGGCGCACAACTGTTCGCGCCGACTATGATCGCCTCCGGTCGCCCTGGCCTGATCATCAACACCGGCTCGAAGCAGGGCATCACCACACCGCCCGGCGACCCCGCCTACAACGTCGCCAAGGCTGGCGTGAAGGCCTTCACCGAAGCCTTGCAGCACGAGTTGCGCACTACGCCCGGCTGTCGCGTCACCGCCCATCTCCTGATTCCCGGCTTCGTCTTCACGCCGCTGACCGCCAACGGCCGCACCGAACGCCCTGCTGCCGCGTGGACGCCGGAGCAGACGGTCGTTTTCATGCTGGAGCGGCTCGACGTCGGCGATTTCTACATCCTCTGCCCCGACAATGATGTCTCTCGCGGCCTCGACGAACGCCGCATCCTTTGGGCCGCCGGCGACATCGTCGAGAACCGTCCGCCGCTCTCCCGCTGGCACCCTGACTTTGCCGCTCCTGCCAAACGCTATATCGACGGCGCTCCCTGACAAGTTCGGTCAGGTCCCGCTTCACTTTTAAACGTTCCGTCCGATTCAGATATCTTACTCCTCTGCGTCACTGCCAACTTACCCCACGCCGGTCGAGGCGCTGGCAGGCGTCGTCGAGTAGGTGACCAACCACAACGGCGAGAGCGACTTTTGCGTGTTGCGGATCGAGGCACGCTGGAGGGGATCGAGAAATACCTTAGATCAGGTGTGATTCGGGGCATCGGCCCGGTTTATGCCCAGAAGCTGGCTTTGCTGTTGGATATTGAGTTCCCCCGCACATTGCATGCTGTCGTCGCGCTGAGTGCACGGCGGTGACAGAGCAGGCCAATGGAGCAACGGTGAGACGCTGACGCGGGCGTTCACCGAGTTTGTCAGTCACCAACTATTTGCCGACCGCCTCGGCCGCCCCTGCAAATGCAGCGATAAAGGCAGGGTCGAGGGCTTGGTCAAATACGCCTAACCCAACTTCATGACATCGGTCCCGGAAGCAGCAAGCTTTGGCGCGCTCAACGCTTGCCGGTCTTGCGGTGCTGCTCTGCCTACTCGCGGTACTGCTGGAGCCGTGTGGGAAGCGCAGGGGCCGGGTTTGGTCCACATCGTTGGTCCGCTTTCGTGGCTACGACTACTTTGTGCCGATCGCCTGCGGCTTTGGAGGTATCGTGATTACGGGGGAGGCGTCGACCAGGTGGTGATCCTGTGCGGCGGCGCGGTCGTGACCCAGCACAAGCGGGCCTATGATGAGGGCGAATTCGTCGCCGACCCAACGGCACCACCTCGCGCTGATCTGAAACACCGCCGCTGCTGTGCAACACGGCGCCACTGGCCTGCTTTTACGCCGACCAACTGGCCTGGAATTCGACCGCCGTTGACACGCGCTGTAGGCTAATACGGGTAGTACGTGCACGACGTCGACCGTGTCGTCGATGTCTAGCGTCACCGCATTCGATGGCGGCCTATAGCAAGACGCCACCATCGTAGGTGATACGCCTGCCATCAAAGGCCGCGGTGAGTCTCTAGCGCCTCACGGCTGGAAACAGGCGCGACGCGACGGTCTCGTTGGACATGACGGGTGTGGTTTAGCGTGATAGCGTCGACGCTCAATATATAAACATAATCAGCAATTTACGCGCCACCGATCGCCTAATTCCTGCCATGCTGCTGGGTAAGGTGGTCTAAGTCTTTTGGCCCAGGCAGAGCGGGGTCAGGCGTTCTGCCATGGTGCCAATGCGCAGTTTAGGCGCCTCCCCGACTGGCTGCTGGCCGGTTGGAATATCGGCAATCGTCGCTGAGAGGAAGTTGACGTATGGCGTGTAGTCAATCTTCAACGGAGTCCTGTAGCGTATGCCGGCGTTGTTCACCGGAAAGTAGCGTTCAGCGTATTTCAGCGCCGAGCCTTCCTGATCTTCGATCGCTTCGCACACCTTGTAGACCCTCCCCTGCCATTCGACCTCCCCGATCAGCCGGCGCACGTTGCGCGACCCCTGATGCGGGATCACCGTCCAAGTGAACGATCCGGCCAAGTCGCCGGGCGGCGGACCGATGGCGATATTATCGGGCGCGGCGTCCAGGTGGGTAATGGTGATGCTCACGCTGGTCTTGAGCAGGATACGATCGACGGGGGTCCCGATCGGATAAGTAAATTGCAGGACAGAGCCAGCGTCGGACGACCGGGTCATCGACCCCGGTCCAGTGAGCCAACGCAGCGTTGGGCCGAAATATGCAACCACCGAAGCAACGGTCATCGCGATAATGAGCAGTAGGATAAGTGGCCTAATAAGCCTTGCGTTAGATTGTCGCACATGTTTCGCAGGCCGTCGTACCATTGCAGGGTCGATGGTAATTTCGTCGGTCCGTGTCGTGACTCCCACCCGGCAACCCCAATTCTTACGTTTGCGTATCAGTTAACGCGAAAACGTACCGTTTCAAGCGGCTTTGGAAGCTGCAAGGACCGGCCTGATGAAATTCAGGGCTTCCTCGAAATTCTGTAGGCGGCCGAGGACTTGCTGTCGCACGCAATCCGACACCGTCCAATGCGATCCAGCAGGCGCCACCAGGTATGCCGGGTCGGCATTTTCGCGAACCCAGATCAGTACGTAATCCGTCTTCGGCTCCATGCTTCCGGCTTCACCACGCCCTGATTGGAAGGCGGAGGCATCACACAGCCCCATGGCCCGTCCCGCCTGAAGCCACCGCGTCAACACGGCGACGTGGCGTGGTAGCACGCGCATGTGAAACTCAATCACGTTGGCCGCGTGCGGAGGTAATGGGGTTTCGGCCTGTTCGCGATTTCGTCGAGCTGGTTTGGCGATAGACATTTTTACACCCTCAGGGATGACCAAACTCTAGCGGCTATTCCCTGACGCCTCCATGAGCCTGTGTGTCGTTGCACGTGGCGTCGAAGAACCGTTGTATATTTACAACAGTTACCCATAAGCATGTTGCTAAATTGATGCAGGTCTTAATCATAACCCATTGAAAGACCTGCATCTTACTAAACGTGACTAAAATGACTCACACTTTGTTATGGACACTTACATTTATCTGGCGAATTCCGCTTAGAGGTCCGCTTTTTGGCCACATTCCTCCACTACCTCGATTAACAGTCGCGCATTTCCGGGCGTCCGGGTGGTGTGCTTTCCCGACTGAATAAAAAAAGGTCGCTCCATGCGAATTGCTCAAATCGCTCCGCTTTTCGAAGCGGTCCCGCCGAAGCTGTATGGTGGCACCGAGCGTGTGGTATCTGCGCTGACCGAGGAGTTGGTCGCGATGGGCCACGACGTGACTCTGTTCGCCAGCGGCGACAGTATCACGTCAGCCAAGCTCGATGCCGTATGGCCGCGTGCACTGCGGCTCGATCCGACGGTCAAGGATTGGATCGCCGCCTACATGCGAATGCTGGAACTGGTGCGGCGCCGTGCCGACGAGTTCGACGTGCTGCACTTCCACGTGGATTACTTCCCCTCCTCGCTGTTCAGCCGGCAATCGACACCGTTCCTCACCACGATTCACGGCCGGGTCGATCTTCCGGAATACGCCGAGATCTACAATTTGTTTCCAGACGTGCCGATGGTATCAATCTCGGACAATCAGCGCCTACCGCTGCCCGACCTTGGCTGGGTCGAGACCGTGCTACACGGCATCCCCGAAAACCTGCTGACGCCGCAGCCCGGTCCGCAGGACTATCTCGCCTTCCTCGGCCGCATCTCACCCGAAAAGGGTATCGAGGCCGCTATCCGCATCGCCGGGCGGGTGGGTATGAAGCTGAAGGTCGCCGCCAAGGTGGATGTGGCCGACAAGGCCTATTTCGACAATTCCGTGGCGCCCCTGTTGAAGAACGCCAACGTGGAGTTCGTGGGCGAGATTAACGACGCGCAAAAGCCTGCCTTCCTGAGCGGGGCTCATGCGCTGTTGTTCCCGATCGATTGGCCTGAGCCGTTTGGCCTCGTGATGATCGAAAGCATGGCGTGTGGCTGCCCGGTGATCGCCTTCCGTCGCGGATCGGTGCCGGAGGTGATGGATCATGGCATCACCGGTTTCATCGTGGACGACGAAAACGAGGCGGTCGCAGCACTTGCCAAGCTGCCCTCGATCGACCGCGCCGGCGTCCGGCGCCGCTTCGAGAAGCGTTGGACTGCCCGCCGCATGGCCGAGGATTATGTCCACGTCTATGAGCGGCTGGCACGCAGGTCCATCCCACTCCTGCGCGCTGTCGGGGACTGATCCGCAAGCCAGGCCCTTCACACCCGCCGCCGATTGATGGACCATCGATCGGCGCAGTGGGAGCCTCCGCGTGACCGATCAGATAAGTGCCTCGCCGTTGGTGATCCGTGCCGTGGCAAATGGCGTGGCGAAACTAACGCTCAATCGGCCGGACGCACGAAACGCCCTTTCAGTCGGTTTGCTCACGGCCTTGGGCGAGGCGCTGGCCTGGGCGGCGGGCGATCCTGGCGTACGCGTAATAGTCATCGCCGGGGCAGGACCGTCATTTTGCGCAGGGCATGACCTGCGGGAGATGCGGGCCGCTTCCGGTCGGCCCGTAATGGAAGCGCTTTTCAAGCAATGCTCGGCGCTGATGCTGCAAATCCAGGCGGTGGCCAAACCGGTGATTGCGCAGGTGCACGGCGTCGCGACGGCAGCCGGGTGTCAGCTCGTCGCCAGTTGCGATCTCGCGGTCGCCGCCGATACCGCGCGCTTTGCGACTCCGGGCGTCAATATCGGGCTGTTCTGCTCCACACCGATGGTCGCGCTCACTCGCGCGGTAGGGCGCAAGGTGGCGATGGAGATGTTGCTGACCGGCGATTTCATCGATGCCGCGCGGGCGCGCGAGATCGGGCTGGTGAATCGTGTGGTGCCTGAAGCGGCGCTCGACGACGAGGTGGCACTGTTGGCCGGCGCGATCGCCGCGAAAAGTGCGGTTACGCTGGCGGTCGGCAAAAGCCTGTTCCATCGGCAGGCGGACCTGGACGTGGGCGCGGCTTATCAGCTGGCAGGCGAGGCAATGACCCAGAACATGATGGCGCGCGACGCAGCGGAAGGCATCGACGCCTTCCTCGCCAAGCGCGCGCCGGTATGGAGCGATGCATGACCTACGACCGCGCCGCCGAGGATATCGGCAATATCGTCGAATTCGGCCACGTCAACACCCGCATCCCCGACCAGCAACTTGCGACCTTGTTCTACGTGTCCGGCCTCGGCCTCACGCGTGACCCGTTCCTGATGGTCGGCGTGAACAACATGTGGATCAACATCGGTGGCTGCCAGTTCCACCTGCCGACCGGGCCGGCGCAGGTGGTGCGAGGCGTCATCGGATTAGTGCTGCCCGACCTGGATGCGTTAGCGCGACGGCTGCGGTCGGTCGAGCCTGGCCTCGCGGGCACACGGTTCGAATTCGCGCCCGGACGCGACATGACCGACGTTTGTTCTCCATGGGGCAACCGCATCCGCTGCCACGCACCTGGCGACCAATTCGGCGCGGTCACGCTGGGTATTCCATACCTGGAGTTGGAGGCGCCGATCGGCTCATCTCCGGCGATCGCGCGGTTCTACCATGAGATGCTGGGCGCGCATTCCCATTGCGGACACGACGAGCGCGGTGCGTTCGCGCATGTTGCGGTCGGGCGGAGTGAGGCTTTGGTGTATCGGGAGACCGACGCGGTGCTAGCAGATTTCGACGGCAACCACGTCCAGATCGGGCTCAACGACTTCTCCGGACCGCATCGCCGCCTGCACGAGCGCGGCCTTGTCACGGAGGAGAGCAACAAGCATCAGTACCGCTTCGAGGATATCATTGATCTCGATACCGGCCGGAAGCTGCTCAAGATGGAACATGAGGTGCGGAGCATGCGGCATCCGATGTATGCGCGCACGCTGGTCAACCGCAATCCGGCACAGACCAATAACTCGTATGCGCCTGGGCACGAGTCGATGGCATGGCACATGGTGCAATCATGACGCTCCCCACCCCTACGCTCGACCATGTCGTCGTCAACGCGCGGGAGCGCATGGACGATGCGGCCCAGCTCTATCGTCGGCTCGGCTTTCAACTGACACCACGCGGCTATCACACCCTGGGCTCGATCAACCATCTCGCAATCTTCGGCACCGACTACCTGGAACTGATCGGCGTCCCTCCCGGCAGTCCGCGGTCCGAGGTGCTGGAGTGGCCGGACGGGCTGAACGGCCTCGTGTTCGGCACCGAGGATTCAGCGTCGGTGCATGCGGCCCTGGCGGCGGCGGGCGTGGAGAGTTCGGCGCCCAAGGAATTCTCGCGCCCAGTCGATCTCCCTGGTGGCCCACAGGATGCAGTATTCCGCACTGTTAGCCTGCCACGCAGCCTCGCCTCGGCCGGGCGGCTGTATTTCTGCCACCACTTCACGCGCGGCCTTGTGTGGCGTGACGAGTGGCGGGTTCATCCGAACGGCGTGGTGGGCGTCGCTGGAGCGGTGATCGCTGCACATGCGCCTGACGTTCATGCCGACCTGTTCCGCCGCATGTTCGGGCCCGATGCGGTTAGCGCGATCAACGGCGGGTTCCGCCTCGCGGTCGGCCTGTCGAGCTTCGACGTCCTGAGTCCAGAGGCGCTTACCGGCCTTTACGCGACAGCCGCCGCCCCGTCGGACGGCCGCAAAAGCTGGATGGCCGCGCTGCGCCTACGGACCCATGCGGTCGGAACGGCGGCCAGTGTCCTGCGCGAAGGCGAGATTGCGTTTGTCGAAGCGGGGGGCCGGATCGTCGTGCCCTCCACCGAGACGATGGGCGTGACGCTGGAGTTTACCGGATAACAATCTCGACCCGGCGGTTCTGTGGCTCCCGTACGCCGGCCGCTGTAGGCACCAGCGGCTTCGTATCGCCGAACGCCTGAATGTCGATCACCCGGCGAGCAATGCCGTCGCGTACCAACTCGGCCGCCACTGTCTCGGCGCGGCGGCGGCTCAGCCCCATGTTGTAGGCCGGCGTGCCGGAGCGGTCGGCGTTTCCGTCCAACTCGATGCGGGTGTACTGCGTGCGCGCGGCGTTATTGGCGGCGTCGGCGATCACCTGTCGGGCACGGGCGGTGAGGTCCGCACGGTCCCAGTCGAAAAATACGAGGTAGGTGCGCGACGGTGCCGACGCCCCCACCGGCGCGGCGACCACGGGAGGCGGCGGCGGTGGCGGGGCGACGTTGAACTGATACCGCAGCCCGACCATGACGATGTTGCTGAGATTGTTCAGGACTTTTTGCTGGACCCGCTGCCCGTCGTTTGTGCCGACGGTCTGCTTGTTGTCCGCCACGCCCAGGAAACGGTAATCGAGAGTTGCCGACAGCCCGACCACATATGGGATTGGGAATGCGGCCCCCGCGATGCCCTGATAGGCGGCGACATTGTTGCGGTATCCGAAACCCCGATCCAGATGCATGTAGCCGCCACCGACGCCCGCATAGGGGAATACGTACGGTGACCCGATATCGAAGTCGAACAACGCGTTGACCAGAGCGCCGTATTTTTGCTGATAGACGGTGGGTTGAGAACCCCGGATCGAGTTAGAGGTGTAGACGCCTTCGAGTTCGAACCGGAAGCCGTTACCGAGGCCATATCCGATGCTGGCCTCGCCTATGACGCCGGTATTGTATCGCACGTGAGATTTCACGTTGAATGGATCAGACGGGAAGGGTCCGGTCACGTGAGACTTCACGATCTCATTGACCATAAAGTCGGCGCCTGCCCCGGCCCCAACATACAGGCCACTCACGGGCTGCGCGTGAGCCATCAGAGGCAGACCAAGAAAGATAGCGGCGAGGAGCGTGCGGTTCATGGGGCAGGTCTCGTCAGTTGTCTGTCATCTACGCATGTCGTGACCCAAATTAGGCCACGGTAGAGACGCAAACCTTCACATGCGATGTTAAAGTATCACTCTGTAACTCGTGCGCAACAGCTTCCGAAGTCACACGATCGTCGCCTCGAATGGCGGCAGCATGTCGGGGCTCTCGAACTCCAGCACCCACAGGTCGGGATCGAAGTTCTGTTGCCGCGCCACATAGGCGTCCGCCGTCTCCTGATCGACGTTGGTCGGCCCGGTGCCGCGCATCCAGGCTGCGCTGCCGTCAGCGGTGCGGATTTGAGATAACACCGAAACCCCGTCACGGCCGCGCAGCATGACCAGCACTCCGCCCGCATCGGGGTCGCCCTTCTTCAGCACCATGCCGTAGCGCCCGTCCGATTGGCCCATGCGAAGGGCCATCTGGACCCAGAAACCTGCCTTTACGCGATCTTCGGCCAACACACTCTCCTGTCCGATCCTTAACGCTTTATACAGCAAAGATGGTCCATCTTGCGGGTGGGCTAGGTTTGCCCCATGGTGAAGGCGCTTCGGCGTGGGCCGAAGGACGTTTTGGACTGACTTGCAGCGCGAGTATCTCGTGTAGCGGGCAGCACCAGGGCGAAGCCCGCCCACCCGTAATGGCGCCGCTCATTCCGAGCGCGCCGCAGATGATCCGTCGCCGTTGGTGGCGACGGCAGAGTTGCAACCGGGGTGGCGCTCCTGACAGGAGTGCCCCGACCGCAGATACAGGGTTCGAAGACCATCGCCTCTCGCCTTTCGCATATCCGAATCGATACTCTCGGATGCCATCTTCGGATGGCTGCGGCGGCGTGCGATGTCTTGACAGCGTCCTCTTCCCCGCTTCGGTCTGGCCCGCCCCTCCCGTCGAACAAACTTAGCTGCCGTGCCCGCGCCATGTCGCGCGGCCCGGCGGCGCACCGGAGATTTGGGCACAATGACCAAACGTATGCTGATCGACGCCACTCACGCGGAAGAAACCCGCGTGGTGGTGCTCGACGGTAACCGACTCGAGGATTTCGACGTCGAGACATCGACGAAGAAGCAGCTCAAGGGCAATATCTACCTCGCGAAGGTCGTCCGCGTAGAGCCGAGCCTGCAAGCGGCTTTCGTAGAGTATGGCGGCGGTCGGCACGGGTTCCTCGCGTTCGGCGAAATCCACCCCGATTACTATCAGATCCCGGTAGCGGACCGGCAGCGCCTTCTGGAATTGCAGGCCGAAGAGGCGCGTGCCGAGGACGAGGCCGAGGCCGCCGAGTTCAGCCGCGCCGAAAGCCGGAGCGGCGATCGTCATCGTGGCGAGCCACAGCCTGTCGAACCCGTCGAACCCGTCGAGCCCGTGGAAGCCGACAGCGTGGATGTCGAGCACGGCCTGAACGGCCGCTCGGACCATATTCCGTCAATCTATGAGATGGGCGAACTCATTTCCTCCGGCCTGGACAGTGCCGATGCGGCGGGCGACGAGGCTCCGGTAATCGACGCCGCGACAGCAGCCACGATCGCGGCCATCGATGAGACGGAACTGGTACACGGTGACGGGCAAGCCAGCATCGGCGGGGGCACCGGTGAGGTATCGGTATTTCCTCCGCTTGATCCCGAAGTGGCGGTTCCGCCCGATAGCGTGC
>JANXXW010000033.1 GCA_025350425.1 Rhodospirillales bacterium | reverse complement strand
CACGTACAGCACGTCGGCAAGCAGGTTGAGCAGGATGAAGATGGTGGCGGTCACCAGCACCACGCCCTGGACCACGGGGTAGTCACGGTTGAACACCGCATCCACGATCAGCTTGCCGAAGCCCGGAATGCTGAACACCTGTTCGGTCAGGATTGCGCCCGACAGCAGCGTGCCGAGTTCCAGCGCCCCCAGCGTGACCACCGGAACCAGCGCGTTGCGGAACGCATGGCGCATCACCACCCGCCACTCCCGCAGACCCTTGGCCCGCGCAGTCCGAACGTAATCCTGGTCCATCGCGGTCAGCATGGCGCTGCGGGTGTGCCTCATGAGGATTGCCGCGATGGCGTTGCCCAGCACAAAGGCAGGCATCACAGTGGTCGCCAAGCTCTGCCGCCAATCCTCCGCCAACGAAACATAGCCGGAGGGGGGCAGCCATCCGAGTTGCACCGAGATCAACAGGATAAGCATGATCCCGAGCCAGAAATTCGGCGTGGACAGCCCTGCCAGCCCCACGATGTTGGCCGCGTAGTCCCAAAAGCCGTTCTTGTTGACCGCGGAGATTATCCCGGCCGGTATGCCGATCAACAAGGCGATGCAGAACGCCATGGACCCAAGCTGTGCCGTGACCGGCAGTTTTTCGGCGATCAGGCTGGCGACCGGCACCCTTATCCGCCACGAAGTGCCGAGATCACCCTGCACAACGCGCCCGATCCAATGCAGGTATTGCACCGCCAACGGACGATCCAGCAACAATTCGGTGCGGATCTGCGCCAGCACCTGCGGGTCGCGCTCCTCGCCCGCCAACGCCAACGCGGGATCGCCGGGCATCAGTTGCTGCAACCCGAACACAAGGATGCTCACCAGCAGCAGCGTGGGCAGTACCAGTGCAATACGCCGGCCAAGAAAGCCACCCACCGGTCAGGGAGCCTTCGACAATCCCTGGAGCCGGATCAATCCATCAGAAATCGGGCGGAACCCGCTGATTTTTACCGACATGCCGACGATGTTCTTGGGGTCATACAGATACATGAGCGGCTGGTCCTGCGCCACGCGGGCCGCCACTTTGGCGTAAAGCGCCTGTCGCGCGGGGACCGTAGTCTCCACACGTCCCTGATCCAGCCATTGATCCACGTCCGGGTTTGCGTAGCGGCCGTAGTTCAGCGTCCCCGAGCTGTGGACGAAATTGAACAGATTGCCATCCGGATCAACCCGTCCCGACCATGCGATCAGGTAGCCCTCAAAGTCTCCCCTGTCCGCAGCATCGAGCGAGGACGAGAACTCAGTCGCCTGGATCTTCATGTCGAAGCCCGCCTCGGCCGACATGGCCTGCAACACCTCGGCCATTTGCATAACGTCGGGATTGGTCGGCGTCATCATCGTAAACGTCACCGGTAGCTTCACGCCGGCCTGCTTGAGCAACTCCTTGGCTTTCGCCACGTCTCGGGCGGGCGGTTTCACGTCCGGCGAGTAGTAAGGGCTCGAAGCAGCAACTGCCTGGGCGGTCGGCGTGAAGGCTCCGGCATACACCACTTGAATAGCCGCCTCCCGGTCGATCGACAGCTCGAAGGCCTTTCGCACCAACGCGTTCTGCCCGATCGCGGTCGCGGCGCGCGGTCCGTGCGCGGTGTTCCAGGTCACGCTGCTGTAGCCGAGCCCATCGGACTCGACGATTCTCAGCTTTGGGTTCTTCCGCACTGCCTCAAGGTCGCTCGGTATCACCTGTTCGGTCAGATCGATCGCGCCCGCTTGCAAATTGGCCAGCCGGGTCGCGGTATTGGTCATCGGCACGTAGGTCACGCGCGCGAAATGGATATTCTTCGCGTCCCAATACTCGGGGAAGCGGTCCAGCACGATGCGGTCCTGGGCTACCCGCTCGGTGAACTTGAACGGCCCGGAGCACACCGGCTTCAGCGCGAAATCTTTGCCGGCCGACTCCGCCGCCTTTTGCGACACGATCATTCCCGCGCGGTCCGTGAACTGCGCGATCAGCGGCGAGGTCGGGGTTTTCAGCGTGATTCTGACCGTAAGCGGGTCGACCGCCACCACTTGGTCGATCGTGCTCACCTCTGCCCGGCGACTGCTGCCGGGCATCGTCATGTGACGCTCCAGGCTATACTTCACCGCGTCGGCATCCATCTTGGTGCCGTCGTGGAACAATACGCCGTCGCGCAGATGCAAAATCAGCGTCTTGCTGTCCGACCACTCGTAACCGGTCGCGAGTTGCGGGACGATATTCAGCTTCTCGTCGATATCGAACAGCTTATCGCACAGCCCAGCGAACACGATCCGCCCCATGACGGTCCGCGCCAAGGTCGGATCGAGCAGATCCGGGTCATCCCGCAACGCGATTTTGAGCGTCTGTGTCGGTATGTCCTGGGCGTTGGCCAATCCGGCGTGGAGAAGCGGAAGCACGGCCACGGCAGCAAGCAGAGTTTTGCGCATCGAGCAGTCCCAATGTAATCGTCTTGTTACATTGTGGGCGACCCTCTACTCAACTTGCAAGCCGGCGAACACGGATCAGCCCCAGCCTGGAGCCACCCAAACCCACCTTCCGGAACGGTTGGCCCAGCGCCCTGGGTGATAATTCGAGTAGTTCGGCCGGCGTTGCACGTAGCGTCCGCCAGCCCAAGCATAGCCATGGCCACTCCAGACCCAGTGACCCGGCTCCCATATGAACCGAGGACTCGGCGCCACCGGAATTACCTCGCGGCGAAGCGGAGGCACTGACCGGTAGGGCTGCGCGTATGCGACATTGCACATACCGACCACCAAAGCAGCCGCTAGAAGGGACGAACGAACCGGTACTCTCATAAGGCCTCCTGATCTGCCGCCACCCTGGATGCGATAGCATCGACGCTCCGGCTGGATCGCGTTAACCCGATAGCGTGTACGACTTTACCACCAAGGAAAACAACTGTTTGGGACACCCCGCCGCACGCCCGGGGCGGCTAACCCTCGACATTCGGCCTCGTCCACCCCAATTTCTCGCCCCAGTACTGGAGAACCCGATGATCGACGCCGGCGCACGCTTCAACCCTCGTCTTGCCGACGAGGACGAACCCGATCCCTCGAACCCCGACGTGCCGGAGCCACTTGGCCCCGACCAGAAGGAGCCGGATGACAACAAGACGCTCAGCTCGCCGATCAACGAGCTTGAGACCCGCCTGTTCAACCAGCGCAAGGTGCTGGTGTTCGGCGCCATCAACGATAAAGTCGCCCGCGATGTCACCGGACGTCTGTTGGCCCTCGCTGGCGCGTCGGACAAGCCGATCGACGTTTACGTGAACTCGCCCGGTGGCCATGTCGAGAGCGGCGACACCATCCATGACATGATTCGCTTCGTGGACAGCGTCGCCCCGGTTCGCATGATCGGCACCGGCTGGGTCGCCAGCGCCGGGGCGTTGATCTTCCTCGCCGGCCACAAGGACCGCCGTTTCTGCCTGCCCAACACGCGCTTCCTGTTGCATCAGCCCATGGGCGGCGTGCGTGGCCCGGCGGTCGATATCGAAATCGAGGCCCGCGAGATTATCAAGATGCAGGAGCGCCTCAACCGCCTGATCGCGCGCGAGACCGGGCAGACCTATGAAAAGATTTCACGGGACACTGACCGTAACTACTGGATGAGCTCCGAAGAAGCGATCGCCTACGGCATGGTTGCCAAGATCGTCGCCTCGGCCAAAGAACTCGACGCTGGTTAGTAAGGTATTTCTGTTACGTAACTGAACTTACCGGAATAGCCCCGCTGCCTCGCAGCGGGGCTATTTGTTTTTGCTTGTATGTTGTCGGGCTCGGTGACGGTCCGGTCGTGATGAGTCAAACCAAGGCCGCGCCGCGTTATGCGTCGCCTAGAGCGTGACCGCCTCAAGTTGGTCCGTATCCGGCATGGCGGAGGTAGTTTGCGCACTCTGTTGGGCTGAACTGATCGAGCATTGATCCGATGCGGTGCCAGACGGCGGCGATGGATCGTTCGTCGGCCTTTCGCAGCA
>JANXXW010000004.1 GCA_025350425.1 Rhodospirillales bacterium | reverse complement strand
CGCGCAGAAAGTCGCTCAGGCAGCCTTTCAGGTGGCCAAGCGTCAGGTTGCGCCCGAGTGCCAGACCCTCAACCTGATGGAACATGGGCGAATGGGTCGCGTCGTGGTCGCTGCGATAGGTGCGGCCGGGAACGATGATGCGGAACGGCGGCGCACGATCCAGCATGGTGCGGGCCTGCACCGGTGACGTGTGGGTCCGCAATACCGGCGGCGACCTGCCATCCACGGCCGGCAGATAGAAAGTATCTAGTTCCTGCCTTGCGGGATGGTGCGCGGGAATGTTGAGGGCGGAGAAGTTGAGCCAATCGCTCTCGATATCCGGCCCCTCGGCGATCTCGAACCCCATGGCGCCGAAGATCGCGGCCATCTCGTCCATGGTGCGGCTGATCGGGTGGATCAGCCCGGCGGGGCTGGGGCGGGGCGGCAGGCTGACATCGATGCGCTCGGAGGCCAATCGCGATTCCAGCGCCGCCGCGTCCAGCGCCACGCGACGCTGCTCGATGGCGGCGCCGAGGTCGTCCTTGAGGCGGTTCAGTGCCGCACCACGCTCACGCCGTTCCTCGGGAGAGGCGCGGCCAAGTTCCTTCAGCAACGCGGTCAACTTGCCGCTTTTGCCGAGCACGCCGACGCGGATCGTATCCCAGGTACGCAAATCCGATGCAGCTGACAGGGCCGCATCGGTTTCGTGCCTCAAGGCTTGCAGGTCATCGGTCATCTCGAAAATCCGGTCTCGAAATCTATGAGGCCCGGTCGAGATAAATTCTCAGACCGGAGCAGGCTCTGCTTCGTGAACAGCTGCCGGTTCCGCTTCCAGCACGGCCTTCACGCTTTGCACGATCTCGGCGAAGGATGCCGGATCGTCGAAGGCGATGGCGGAGAGAACCTTGCGGTCCATCTCGATGCCGGCCTTCTTCAGCCCGAAGATGAAGCGGCTGTAGATCAGGCCATGCTCACGCGTTGCCGCGTTGATGCGCTGGATCCACAGGCCACGAAACTCGCGCTTCTTAACGCGGCGGTCGCGATATGCATATTGCAGCGACTTTTCGAGCCGCTCCAGCGCGATGCGGTAATTGGTCGAACTGCGGCCGAAGAAGCCCTTCGACTGATCGATTACCTTCTTATGACGTGCGTGCGTTGTTACGCCGCGCTTTACCCGTGCCATTGCCTAATTCCCCTTACCGCAGACCGTACGGAGCCCATTGCTTCACCGTGTTGCCATCAGCTTCGGTGAGCGTCTGGCTGCCACGGTTCTGGCGCTTCATCTTCTGCGAGCGGTTGATAAGGCCGTGGCGCTTGTTTCCCGGCCCGGCGAGCACTTTGCCCGTGGCGGTGATTTTGAAGCGCTTCTTGACCGACGACTTGGTCTTCATCTTGGGCATTTGCATCTCCTATGACTGATCCCTGCCAAACACGGCAGTCGTCGCGGCCGGGCATGCCCATCCAGGCCCGGACTCGCAGACAGCCGCGGCTTATAGCGAGGGGGGTGATGGGGTGCAAGCGGGCGCGTGGGGCATCGACGGCATCTCGATCGGGTGGCAGGATTTCCGGAACGCCCTCGAATGGCGGTTCAGAAAAGGAGACGAACGATGCGCGGGATCATATTCAACGGCGACTGCGAGGTCGAGATCATGGAGTTCCCGGACCCGAGCCCCGGCCCGGACGACGTCGTGCTGGAGATGAAGGCGTCGGGCATGTGCGGCAGCGACCTGCATCAGTATCGCCGCCAGAAGGGCGGTGGCGCCGCGGCAACCGGATTACCGGTAAACCTGGAACCGGTGATCGTCGGACACGAGCCAGCCGGGGTGATCGTCGCGGTGGGCGCCGCCGTCGATAAAAGGCGCGCCCAGGTCGGGCAGCGCGTGATGGTGCATCACTACCAAGGCTGTAACGCCTGCAACGAGTGCCGTTCCGGCTGGACGCAGCTATGCCAGGAAGTGCCGATCCAGGTGTACGGCAACAACGCGCATGGCGGGCACGCCCGATATCTGAAGGTCCCGGCCAACACCGTGCTGCCGTTGGACGAGGCATTGTCCTTTACCGCCGGCGCGGCAATCTCCTGCGGCACGGGCACAGCCTATGGGGCATTGATGCGGGCCAACCTGTCGGGCCGCGACACAATAGCCATTTTCGGACAAGGGCCGGTCGGGCTTTCGGCGACGCAGTTGGCGGTGGCGATGGGCGCGCGGGTGATCGCGCTGGATATCAGCGCGGAACGTTTGGCGCGCGCCACGGAATTCGGCGCCTGGGCCACGGTCGATCCACGCTCGAACGACGTGGTGGGCCAAGTTCGCGAGCTGACCAAGGGGCGCGGAGTCGATGTGGCGTTAGACACGTCCAGTTCGCCCGATGCCCGCATCGCCGCCATTCGCGCGTCGAAGGTGTGGGGAACGATGGTGTGCGTCGGCGAAGGCGGCGACCTGCGGATCGACGTCAGCCCCGATCTGCTGCGCCGGCAACTCACGGTCATCGGGAGCTGGACGTTTTCGACCATCGGGCAGGCCGAGTGCGCCCGGTTCGTCGTCGAGCGCAAGGTGGATGTCGATGCGCTGTTCACAGATCGCTGGTCGTTGGAGCAGGCCGACGAGGCCTATCGCGCATTCAATCGGCAGACCGGCGGGAAAGGCGTGTTCCTGATGTAGGAAATGGTGGCGCGGCGGGTTGGCCGCGCCACCACCGCATCAGCCGGCTTTCAGCAGCGGGCAGGTGCTCTGGTCGAGTGGTCGGAAGGCCGCTTCGGCCGGTATTTTCTTCACGAGACGCAGCAAATCCCACTCGCCCTTCGACTCGGACGGAGTTTTCACCTGCATGACGTTCACGTCGTACGTGACGCGGCCGTCCGGCCGCACGTGGGCGGGGTGATCCGAGAAGTAATAGGCCGGCAATTCCCGCATCTTGGCGGTAACGGCCGCGCTGTCCGTGGAACCGACCGCCGCAACTGCCTCCAGATAGTGCCGCACGGCGGCGTATACGCTGGCCTGATACTGGGTCGGTACCCGGTTGAACCGCTCCATGAACGATTTCGAAAATGCGCGGGTGTCGTCGTTCAGGTCCCAGTAGAAGCCAGTGCCGATCACCATACCCTGAGCGATCTCGAGTCCGACCGCCTTGATGTCAGGCTCGAACATCAGCAACGGCGCGATCGCGATGCCGTGGTTCCGCAGCCCGAACTCATTGGCTCCCTTGATCGCGTTGATCGTGTCCGCCCCAGCGTTGGCGAGAGCGAGGACGTTCGCGCCAGACGCCTGCGCTTGCAGAAGATACGCCGACATGTCCGGGGTTCCGAGCGGGTGGCGGGCACTGCCGACGAACTGGCCTCCCGCCGCGCTGACGGCGGCCACGCCTTCGCTTTCGAACAGGAGCCCGCCCGCCAGATCAACGGTGATGAAAAACCATTTCTTCTTGTCAGACAGAGCCTGGACAGGTCCGAGCGCGAGTGAATAGGCATCCATCGACCAGACCACGCCGGTTGGCGAGCAGCTTTCCCCGGTCAGGGACGGGGTAACCGCACCCGTGACAAGCGAGACCTTCTTCCGATCATGGGCAATGTTCTGTACGGCGGCTGCGATTGAGGAGTTCTGCAAATCTGCGATTGCGTCGACGCCATCGACGTCCAGCCATTGCCGCGCGATCCCGGCTGCGATGTCTGGCTTGTTCTGGTGATCGGCTGTGACGAGTTGCACGTCGATGCGTGGATGGGACGTATGGAATTCACCGATCGCGAGTTGCGCCGCGACGACGGCGCCACGCCCACTGACATCTGAATACGGACCCGATTGATCGTTCAGGATGCCGATCTTGATATGGCTTTGTGCTTCGGCCCCAAAAATTGTGCAGGCCAGCCAACCCGCCGCAGCCGCGGCCAGTAGTGTCACGCGCATGGTTCCCCCCGATTGCTTTATCCCGCAGCGTCGTTCGCTGTCGTTGCAGGACCTATCGCAGCGGCCGGGTAGCTTGTCTACTTAGTGGTAGATTAATTGTATCAAGCGCTCCCTTTCTTTCAAGGAAGTAGTTACTTTGCAGTAAGCCATTTGATGCCCAACCAATTGTGGTCATGCACAATTCAGTTGTTTCATCATGACGGTTCGGACCTGCCTGGGCGCAGATGAAAGTCTGCATTTTCCGGCAAGGCCGCTTTTCCAACTGCGCGTTAAAGGGCGCTTGTATCGCCTACCAACGCAAAGCCCCGGTAGCCGGACGCGACCACGTCTCGGCAGATCGCGCTATACGCCGCGATGCCGCCGACATAGGGCATGAACACACGGGGCTTCCCGGGGATGTTCGATCCGCTGTACCACGAATCCGCCAACGGATAGAGCGTCCCATCCGCGACTTCATTGACATGGGCAACCCAGTCCCGCTCTGCCGCCGCCTGTGGCTGGATCGCGGCGACGTGGTTTGAGCGAAGATGCGCGATACACCCGGCGATCCAATCGACGTGCTGTTCGATCGAGTGGACCATGTTCCCCTTCACCGAAGGGCTGCCCGGCCCGGTGACGACAAACAGGTTCGGGAAGCCCGCGACCATCAGACCGAGATAGGTGGTCGGTCCATGGACCCATTTCTCAGCCAGCGTCAGGCCGCCCTTGCCCCGGATGTCTATCTCGCGCAACGCGCCCGTCATGGCGTCGAACCCGGTCGCGAACGCGATTGCGTCCACTTCGTAGTGAGCGTCCGCGGTGCGGATGCCGGTCGCCGTGATCTCCTCGATGGGGGCGGCCCGGACATCGACCAGGCTGACATTCCCCCGGTTGAACGTTTCGTAATACTCGGTATCGACGCAAAGGCGTTTGGTGCCGATGGGATGATCGAGCGGCGAGAGCAGGTCCGCCGTCTTCGGATCGCGGACGATGCTCCGGATCTTGCGATTGACGAACTCGACGGCGGTGTCGTTGGCGGCCTTGCTGGTCAGCAGGTCGGTAAAGGTCGAGAGGAAATAGACGCTGCCGCCTTGTGCCCAGATCGCTTCATAGGACCGTGCGCGTTCGTCGGGCGACAGGTCCAATGCCGATCGTGTCGGCGCCGGCACGCCTGAGATGCCAAAGCTGGTTCGCGCCGCCTGCTGTCGCCGTGCGGGGTAGCTGGCTTTGTGAGTGCGGTCGGCTTCGTCGTCGAGGACGGCGTTGCGCGCGGGCACGCTGAAATTGGCGGTGCGCTGGAATACCGTGAGGTGTTTGGCCTGCTGCGCGATCTTCGGCGTCATCTGAACACCGGTGGCGCCCGTCCCGATCAGCGCGACACGCTGATCGGAGAAATCGACACCCTCAGCCGGCCACAGTGCGGAATGATACCATTTGCCTTCGAATAGCTCGATACCCGCGAAATCCGGCACGCGTGGTGTCGAGAGGTTGCCGGTGGCCATGATGCAGAAGCGCGCGGCGATGGACTGCCCCTGGGCCGTGACCAGATCCCACATTTGGCGTGTCTCATCATAGACCTGGGAGACGATGCGCGTGTCGAACCGGATCAGCGGCCGCAGATCGTAGCGGTCCGCGACGTGATTGATGTAGCTCAGGATTTCGGTCTGCTCGGAGTAGCGCTTCGACCAGCGCCATTCCTGCTCCAATTCAGGCGAGAAGGAATACGAGTATTCCAGGCTCTCGACATCGCAACGGGCACCGGGGTAGCGGTTCCAGAACCACGTGCCGCCGACACCGCTGCCAGCTTCGAAACCTTGAACCTTCAGACCAAGCGATACGAGGCGATGCAGCATGTACAGGCCGGAAAACCCGGCGCCGATGACAACGGCGTCCACCGTCGCGGGAAGTTGGCTCGTGCGTTCGGTATCACGGCCCGAATATTCCATGTTCATGACTTCTCTCCAGCTGGCAAATGCGTAGGCTTCTGGGGTTGACCGGCACGATGATCATCCAAGTCCCGCACGCGCCTCTCGCAACTTCCGTCCATGCGACAGCTCGGTCACCACGCCGTGCAGCGTGCGGAGCTCCTGCTGGGTCACCTCGCCGCGCTGGAACAGGTGGCGGAGGTTCTGCACCATGCCGGGGCGCTTGGGCACGTTGCGAAGAAAGCCGCATTCGTCGAGTTCGGCAATGAGATGGGTGAGAAAATTATCCAGTTCGCCCTTGGTCGCCACCTGCGTCTCGTGCGTGCCGAGCAGGCGAGGCAGGGTCTCGTCGGCCGCAGTCCACCACTCATAGGCCACCACCATCACCGCCTGGGCCAGGTTCAGCGAGTTGAACGCCGGGTTCAGTGGGATGCGGACCAGCGAGTCCGCGCAGGCGAGATCCTCGCGGTCGAGCCCCGCGCGCTCCGGCCCGAACAGGATGCCGGCGCGCCAATCGAGCGCTGACACGACCCGCAGTTCGGCGGCAGCGCCGCGCGCGGTCAACACGGGTTTGATGATGTGGCGCGGGCGCGGACAGGTGGCAAACACGCGGTGCAGGTCGGCGCACGCCTCGGCCACCGTCGCGAACACCGGAGCCGCGTCGAGGATGCGGTCGGCGCCCGAGGCCATCCTCCAAGCCTTTTCCTGTGGCCAGCCGTCGCGGGGGGCAACTAGGCGGAGATGGAACAGGCCGCCATTGGCCATTGCCCGGGCCACGGCGCCGATGTTGTCGGCGAGTTGCGGTCGCACCAGGATCACGACGGGGCTGTTGCCAAGCGGGACCAGATCGGCGCCGCCATCGCGGCCGGTCATGCCCCTAGCGCCTGCGCCACGTCGTGCCGGCCGGATTATCCTCCAAAACGATACCTTGCTCCTCCAGTTCGCGCCGGATCGCGTCGGCACGGGCGAAGTCGCGGGATTTGCGCGCTGCCACGCGTTCGGCGATGGCGGCATCGATCACGGCGTCGCCATCGCCCCGGAACCATGCTTCGGGTGCCTGGCCCAACAAGCCGAGCAGCTCACCGGCCGCCCGCAATCCGGCTGCCGCGCGAGCGTCTCCCGACATCGCCGCGTCGGACAGCGCGTGCATGTGCGAGAGGGCGAGCGGCGTGTTGAGGTCGTCGCATAGCGCGTCCATCACAGCGTCCGGCACGTCGCCCGACTCGACCGGGTTGCGCTCCAACGCCCGATAGAAGCGGTCCAGTTCGCGCCGGCTTTCAGCCAACAGCGCCTGGGAGAACTCCAGCGTGCCGCGATAATGGGCGCGCAGCAGCAACAGGCGGATCACCTCGCCGGGCCATTGGTCCAGCACCTCGCGCACGGTGAAGAAGTTGCCCAGGGTTTTGGACATCTTCACGCCGTCCACGTTCAGCATCCCATTGTGCAGCCAGACGCGGGCGAAGCTGGAGCCGGGGAAGGCGCACAGGCTTTGCGCCACCTCGTTCTCGTGGTGCGGGAATATCAGGTCGCTGCCGCCGCCGTGGATGTCGAAGCTCTAACCCAGATAGCGCCAGGACATGGCGCTGCACTCGATGTGCCAGCCGGGGCGGCCCCTGCCCCATGGGCTGTCCCAGCCGGGCAATTCCGGCGGGGACGGCTTCCAAAGCACGAAATCGCCGGCATCACGCTTATAGGCGGCCACCTCCACGCGGGCGCCGGCCAGCAACTCGTCGGGGCTGCGGCCGGACAGGCGGCCATATTCGGCGAAGCTGGCGACAGCGAACAGCACGTGGCCCTGCGCGCCATAGGCGTGGCCGCCCGCTATCAGACGCTCGATGATTGCGATCATCTCGGGAACGCTGTCGGTGGCGCGCGGCTCAACGTCAGGAGGCAACGCGCCAAGCTCGGCCATGTCGGCCTGGAACGCTGCCGTGGTGCGCGCGGTGATGGCAGCGATCGGCTCGCCCAGCTCCAAGGCCCGGGCGTTGATCTTGTCATCGACGTCGGTGATGTTCCGCACGTAGGTCACACGCGGATACAGCCGTCGCAACAGGCGGGCGAGGACGTCGTAGACCACCACAGGCCGGGCGTTGCCCACATGGGCGCGATCGTAGACCGTCGGTCCGCACACGTACATCCTGACATTGCCGGGATCGATCGGCGCGAAGTCCTCTTTCGCGCGGGACTGGCCGTTGTGCAGGCGCAGCGTGGGCATGGGATCGCTTCTCCGGGTAGGGGAGCTTCAAGCCTACTACAGCGCGACAGTCCAGCGAACCATGCGGGTTCGTGCAGCCACAGCGGGCGCCTGGAGCCGCACCCCGCACTTGCGACTTATTCGCAAATGAACCATCACTGCCAACCAACGCTGATAGTCGGTAAACCCATGTCCGAATTACCCTCCCACTCCGTGCTCAGCCCTAGCCGGCGCGCGCGTTTCCTCGCGGTGCTTGGCCCAGGTCTCGTGGTCATGCTCGCCGACACCGACGTGGGCAGCATCATCACTGCCGGGCAGAGCGGGGTACAATGGGGCTATCGGCTGCTGCTGCTCCAGTTGGCGCTGATCCCGATTCTGTACGTAGTGCAGGAATTGACGGTGCGGCTCGGCATCTTCACCGGGCGCGGTCACGGCGAGCTGATCCGAGACACGTTCGGGCCGTTTTGGGCCTGGATATCGGCGGCGGGCCTGGCGGTCGCCACCATCGGCGCTTTGCTGACCGAGTTCTCCGGAGTTGCAGGCGTTGGAGAACTATACGGCGTCTCGCACGCGATCACCCTGCCGATGGCGGCGGTGGCCCTGCTGGCGATCGTAGCCACCGGCTCCTATCGCCGGGTGGAACGGGCGGCCATCATAATCGGGCTGTTCGAGGTGGCGTTCTTGTTCGTGGCCTGGGCAGCCCATCCTGACCTGGCCACCATGGCAACTCAATCGATCGATATCCGCGCCACCGATCCGGAGTACCTCTACCTCGTTGCCGCCAACATCGGCGCGGTCATCATGCCCTGGATGGTGTTCTACCAGCAGAGCGCCATCGCCGATAAGAAGCTGCGCCCAGAGCATTTCACGGCCGCGCGCTGGGATACGGCGATCGGCGCCGTCGTGACCCAGCTCGTCATGGCCGCCGTGCTGATCTCTGCCGCCGCCACCATCGCGCCGCACGACAGCAAGGCGACGCTGACCACGGTGGGCGAGATGAGCAGCGCGCTGACGCCCTATCTCGGGTTCCAGTTCGGCCGTCTCGTGTTCGGCCTCGGCGTGCTGGGAGCGGGCCTGATCGCAGCCATCGTGACCTCGCTGGCGCTGGCCTGGGGACTTGGCGAAGTCGCGGGTTATCGCCGGTCGTTGGAATACCGCCCCAGCCAGGCGCGATGGTTCTATGCCGTGTACGCCATCTGCATCGTCGGCAGCGCGGTGGCGGTGGGCGTGGCGCCCAATCTCGTCTCACTCAACGTCGGGGTACAGGTGATGAACGCGCTGATGCTGCCGCTGGTGCTCGGTTTCCTGATACTGCTCGCGGTGAAGGCGCTGCCGCCTGCGGTGCGGTTAAAAGGGGTGTATCTGTGGGTGGTCGTGGCGGTAGCGGCAGTGACGTGCGCGCTTGGCGTCATCGGCGGCGTAGGTGGTGTGTTCGTCTCGTAACGCTATCTCGCCAAAGGCCGCGAAAGCCGACATAATTCGCGCATGACAAGCTGGACCCCCAACACCTGGCGCACCCGTCCTGCGCGCCAGTTGCCCGCCTACCCCGACCCGGAGCGGCTCGCCGCCATGGAATCGAAGCTGCGCGGCTATCCGACGCTGGTGTTTGCAGGGGAGGCACGGCGGCTCAAGGCCGCGTTGGCGATGGTCGCCGACGGGCGCGCCTTCGTGCTGCAAGGTGGCGATTGCGCCGAGAGCTTCTCGGATTTCACCGCCAACACCATCCGCGACACTTTTCGCGTGTTGCTGCAGATGGCGGTGGTGCTGACCTTCGGCGGGTCCGTGCCGGTGGTGAAGATGGGCCGCATGGCCGGGCAATACGCCAAGCCGCGCAGCTCCGACACCGAGACGCGGGACGGGGAGACGCTGCCCACCTATCGCGGCGACATCATCAACGGGCCGGAGTTCACCGCCGCCGCCCGCATCCCGGACCCCACCCGCATGGAGACCGGCTATTTCCAGTCCGCCGGCACGCTGAATTTGCTGCGCGCCTTCGCCGGCGGCGGCTATGCCGACCTGCACGAGGTGCATCGCTGGAACCTCGACTTCGCCGCCCGTTCGCCGTTGGCCGCGCGCTACCAGGATATCGCGTCGCGCATCGACGAGACGCTGGCGTTCATGGCGGC
>JANXXW010000582.1 GCA_025350425.1 Rhodospirillales bacterium | reverse complement strand
TCTTCCTTGGTGGTGGCCACGGCGAGGGTCCTGTTCAGGTCGCGTGGGTGGACGCGAAGCGGGTGGTCGAAGGCGGGATGAAGGCCGGCGGCACCAAAGGCCGCGCGATCGCCGGCGGGATGAAGGCGGGCACGCCGTCATGCATCTCCTCCGCCGGTGCGAGCAACTTGTCGGCGCCGGGCGGATGGCCGGCATCGGCACGTCCCAACGACGAAACATCTCGTGTGGCGAAGCTGGCGCCGGGCACCTCGCCCACCGGCGCTGCATCGGCTGCGGGCACCGAGACCGGCGTGTCCAGCGGATTTTCGTTCATGGTGCGGCGAATCGAGCCGTCCGAGTCGACCGCGCGCTCGATGGTGCCCTTAATATCGAGGTTGCGGAGCTGGCTGATCTGATCGCGCACCTCGCTCAGATTGGCGTCCTTGACCATCTCATCCACGTGGGTCTGGAACTCGCCCGCCATACGGCGCGCCTTCTTGACCATCGCGGCGACGGCCTTGATGGCGACAGGCAGGTCCTTGGGACCTATGGCCACGAGTGCCACGACCCCGATCAGGGCTATTTCGGTCCAGGCGAAATCGAACATGGCGGCTCGTTATCAGGATTGGCGTCGGGGTGCGACTCCCCCTTGGCTATTTGGGTAAGCGGAATGGGTTCCACCAGAAGATCCTCCCGGCGCGGCAGGTCGCGCAGGTCGCGCAACCCGAACTGGGCCAGGAACGCAGGGGTGGTGGTCCAGAGCGTCGGGCGACCCGGCACCTCCTTGCGTCCATGCGGCGCGATCAGACCGGCTTCGAGCAGCGAGTCCATGGTGTTCTGCGAAAGGCCGGCACCGCGGATCTCCTCGATCTCGGGCCGTGTGACCGGCTGGTGGTAGGCCACGATCGCCAACGTCTCCATCGCCACGCGCGGCAACCGGCGCGGCAACTGGATCACGCGGCGGAGTTGGGCCGCGAGGTCCGGCGCGGTGCGGAACTGCCAACCGCCGCCGACCTCGGCCAACTCCACACCCCGGCCGGCACAACGCACGCGCAGTGTCGCCAGCACCGTTTCCGGCTCCGCCCCTTCGGGCAGCAACTGGCCGAGCGCGCGAGCGGTGACGGGAGCGGCGGAGGCGAACACCAGTGCCTCGGCAAGCCGCAGATGCTCCTCCAGGATTTCGGTCACCGCTCCTCCGCCATCGCGCCAGCCAGCACCAGGATAGGGCCGAACGCATCCTGCTGCTGCAACCGCAACCGGCCGTCACGCGCCAGTTCCAGGCTGGCCAGCAGCGTGCTCGCCAGCGCGGCGCGGCGGGCGATGGGGGAACCGGGCAGGTCGGGGAAGTCGGGCAGGAAGCGCTCCAGGCTGGCCCAGTCCGGCACGCTGCCAAGCAGGCTCGCCAGCCTCGCCAGGGCGTCCTGCACGCTCCAGTAGGTGAGTGTGGTGGGGCGATAGGCGCGGGCGCCGGCGGCGCGGTGCAGGGCCGCGAGATAGGCACGCATCAGGCCGGGCAGGTCGGCGGCGAGGCGCGAACGGTCGAAGTCGGCGAAGTCCTCGGGAACGGCGCGGGCGAACACGTCGAAGCCGAGGGTGGGGCGCTGACCCAGCCAGGCGGCCAGGGTGCGCACCGTCTGCAGTTCGCGCAGGCGGGAAGCGAGGGTTTCGGCTGCCTGCTCCGCCTCCTCGGTTTCCGGCCCCTCGGGCAGCAACAGCCGAGATTTCAGCCAGGTAAGCCAGGCGGCCATCACCAGCCAGTCGGCGGCGAGCTCCAGCCTTACCCGGCGGGCGCCCTCGATCACGGCGAGGAACTGCTCGACCAGGGACAGGATGGAGATCCGGGCGAGATCGAGCTTCTGCCCCCGCGCCAAGTCGAGCAGCAGATCCAGCGGGCCGTCGAAGCCATCGAGATGCAGCACCAGCGCGTCCATGGCCGGCTCGTCAGCCACCCAAACCGCTCCCGATCGCATCGGCCCCAACGGCACCGTTCCCGGACAAGCGGAGTACGAGGTCAAAGGCGCGAGGCAGCACGTCGTTCATTGCGGCGCGCACAGGATCGAAGTCGATGCCGACCTCGCGGAGCGCCGGCGGCACCAGGTAAATCAGCAGCAGCACGATGAAGATGCCGGCACGCTCGGTCCGTGCCCAGACACGTGCGATGGGCAGTGGCAGCAGCCCGACCGCGATCCGCCCACCGTCGAGAGGGGGAATCGGCAGCAGGTTGAACAGACCGAGAACCAGGTTGTACAGGATGAACGCGCCCAGGAACTCGGCGACCGGGCGCTGCGCACCATCGGACAACTGGTCAAGGCCATGCCAGGCAAGGCCGCCCAGCCAGGCCAGCGCGAAGTTCATCAAGGGCCCGGCGGCGGCCACCAGCATCATGCCCCGACGTGGATCGCGAAAGCGCCAGGCGGCGACCGGGACAGGCTTGGCCCAGCCGAACATGAAGCCGACATGGCCGATGGTGAGCAACTGGGAAATCAGCAGAAAGCCGGGCAACAGGATGGTGCCGACGCGGTCGACATGCACCAACGGGTTCAGCGACAGCCGCCCGGCCACCTTGGCAGTATCGTCTCCGAGCGCCCACGCGGCATAGCCGTGCGCTGCCTCGTGCAACGTGATCGCCAGAATGGCGGGGATGACGGCCAACAGAAATGAGACGACGGTATCGATCAAGACAGCAGGAAATCCCGTTCATGTTCGAGCGCGGCATCGTCTAGCGCAAAAACGCTGTCCTGCGCGAGGGCCGCCGCATCGGCGAGGCGGCGGATCGCCATCGGGGTGAGCGGCGGCGACATCTCCAGCACGGCGCGGTTGCCCGCCATGTCGCCCGGGCAATACAGCGCGATATCGCAGCCCGCCGCCAACGCCGCCAGCGCGCGGTCTCCGGGCGGGCCGGACAAGGCCCGCATCGCCAGATCGTCGCTGACCAGAACGCCGTTAAAGCCGATGCGGTCGCGGATCGTGGCCTGGATCACCCGACTGGACACGGTGGCGGGGTGGTCCGGGTCGAGTGCCGCGAAGATCACATGTGCGGTCATCATCCACGGCAGCCCGGCGCTGGCGGCGAACACCGCGATATCGTCGTCGAGCGACACCTCATCGACCGTGGGGAGGGCATGGTGCGTGTCGAGGCTGGCGCGGCCGTGGCCGGGCGCGTGCTTGCCGACCGGCTGGATTCCGGCCGCCAGCAGCCCGCGCGCCATGCCCCACCCAAGCCGCGCCACCAGCGCTGGGTCCGCGCCATAGGAGCGGTCGCCGACAATGTCGCTGGCTCCGGGGTGCAGCAAGTCCAGCACCGGGGCGCAGACCACATCGATGCCGGCCTTGGCGCAATCGAGCCCGATCAGGGCGCCGGTGTTCCAGGCGGCGGTATACGCGAGCGCTGGGTCTGTGATGGCACCGATGCTCGCGGCCGAGGGATGCGCGCGCCAGTGCGGCGGGCGCAGCCGGGCCACGCGGCCGCCCTCCTGATCGATCATGATGACGGCGCCAGCGGGCAGCACGGCGCGCAGGGCGGCGGTGAGGGAGCAAAGCTGTGTTGGATCGACCACGTTGCGGGCGAACAGGATAGCGCCGGCCGGCTGGTGGGCCCGGAACAGCCTGGCCTCCTCGTCCAACAGGGCGGGACCGGAAACGCCGACGATGGCGGCGCGCGCCTCCATGGCGGTTCAGCCTGGTCCGGTAGGCCGCATCGAGGCGGGCTCAAAAACTCGCGATGGAGCAGCCGGCACCCTTTTCGCGGACATGCTGGCAGAAGGTGGTGGCCTGGGCGACGTCGGTGAACCCGCCGGTCCGCAGTCGGAAGAACGTCTTACCCTCGCGCTCGGTGCGGGACACGGCAGGGCGTCGGCTGGCCAACAGGTCGGGCATCTTATGGGCGAGGCGTTGCCACTCGCTCATGGCGGCCTCCTCGGTCAGCAGCGCCGCGAGTTGGACCTGGGTAGCTCCACC
>JANXXW010000576.1 GCA_025350425.1 Rhodospirillales bacterium | reverse complement strand
CTGATCCAGACCCCCGAACTCCGCACCCTGTTTCTTGGCTTCGACCAGACCCGGCCCGAACTGTTGAAATCCGACGTGAAGGGAAAGAACCCCTTCAAGGACCAGCGCGTGCGCCAGGCCTTCTACCAGGCCATCGACATCGAGGCGATCAAGAGCCGCGTGATGCGTAACCAATCCCACCCAACCGGGCTCATGTATGGCCCCGGCGTGAACGGCTACACCGTGGCAACGGACATTCGCTACCCCTATGACCCGGCGGCCGCGAAGAAGCTGCTGGCCGATGCCGGCTATCCCGATGGCTTCGGCATCACGCTGGATTGCCCCAACGACCGCTACATCAACGACGAGGCCATTTGCCA
This sequence comes from Rhodospirillales bacterium, assembly GCA_025350425.1. Taxonomy (GTDB): domain Bacteria; phylum Pseudomonadota; class Alphaproteobacteria; order Acetobacterales; family Acetobacteraceae; genus JANXTF01. The sequence goes on along the minus strand of JANXXW010000576.1, from coordinate 3,392 downwards.
GGCCACCGTCATCATGCTGTCCAAGATCGGCGTCAGGGCCACCCTGAACGCCCAGACCCGCCTCCGCTATTTCGCCGAAATCAGCAATCCCGGTTACCTCACCAGCTTCTATATGCTGGGCTGGACCCCCACGACCTACGATGCCCACAATGCGCTGTTCAATCTGGCTGGCACACGCAATGGCACGCGCGGCATCTTCAACGATGGCGGCTACTCCAACCCCGCCTTCGACACCCTGCTCGACAAGATCGCTGTGAATACGGACCCCAAAGCCCGCCAATCCCAGATAGAGCAGGCATCGAAAATCCTGCACGATGACGCGGCTTTCATCCCGCTGCATCAGCAAGTCGTGGTCTGGGCGGCCAGAAAGAACATCGACTTGCAGTTGCTCGCAGACAACAGCTTTCCGCTACGTTACGTAACCGTTAAAGAGCCTATCAGGTAACGAAAGCTTTACTGTCGTAGGACCATTCTGGGTGAGTACTGTCACATCCCGGTTGCAATTAGATGCTTAATTGCGAGGAGGTTGTGACGACCCACCCAGAGGTTTCCGATGCTGACCGATCCTGCCGGAGAGAATATTATTCGCCCCGAAGCGCGCGTGGCTAAGGCCGAGCGCGAGAAAACCCACGTGCAAACTTCGTGTCCGGTTCCAGCAGAACCCGGCACGTGGCAGGCCTACCTCATTAAGATGCTGCCACCGCTTCCAGAGCATCCATAAGATCTGCGGCCTTCGTATCCCGGCCTGATGCCAGACTGATGGGATACCGAGGCGCACGCATCTATCCGGTCATTGTGAGCTGCCGCTTGGCGGGGGCAATCCGGAGTACCCACGCAGACCGTGGCGTACCCCTGGATTGCTGAGCCTCCGGATTCAGTCCGCCGCCTCGGCGTAGCTCTCCAACGGCGCGCAGGTGCAAATCAGGTTCCGGTCCCCGTACACGTTGTCCACCCGCTTCACCGGCGGCCAATACTTGGCAGCGGCCACGAACGGCAACGGGAACGCCGCCATCTCGCGCGAATATCCATGCGACCAGCTATCCCCGGTAACTTCCCGCGCGGTGTGCGGCGCGTTCTTCAGCGGATTATCCAACCGGTCCATCCGGCCCGCCCCAATCGCCGCGATCTCGCCCCGGATGGCGATCATCGCATCGCAGAAACGGTCCAGTTCCGCCCGCGTCTCGCTTTCCGTCGGCTCGAGCATCAACGTGCCCGCCACCGGCCAGGACATTGTCGGCGCGTGGAAGCCGTAATCCTGCAACCGCTTGGCGATATCCTCCACCATCACGCCCGCCTCGGCCCCGAAGCCCCGGCAATCCACGATGCACTCATGCGCCACCATCCCCGACACCCCGGTGTACAGCACCGGGTAATGGGGCCGCAGACGGGCCGCCATGTAGTTGGCGTTCAGGATCGCGACCTCGGTCGCCCGTGTCAGCCCCGCCGCTCCCATCATCCGGATATACGCGTAGGTGATGGGCAGGATCAGCGCGCTGCCGAACGGGGCCGCCGAGATCGGCCCGTACCCCGTTGCCGGCCCGGCATCCGCCCGCTCCGGGTGGTTCGGCAGATGCGGCAGCAGATGCGCCGCCACCCCGATCGGCCCCACGCCCGGCCCGCCGCCGCCATGCGGGATGCAGAATGTCTTGTGCAGGTTCAGGTGGCACACGTCGGCCCCGATCCGCCCCGGACTCGTCAATCCCACCTGCGCGTTCATGTTGGCGCCGTCCATGTAGACCTGGCCGCCATGATCGTGGATCAGACGGCAGATTTCCTGAATGGCCTCCTCGAACACGCCGTGCGTGCTGGGATAGGTCACCATCAGCGCCGCCAGCTTCTCGCCGTGCAGCACCGCCTTGCTTTGCAGGTCGGCGAGATCGACGTTGCCGTCACGGTCGCAACCCACCACCACCACGCGGTAGCCCGCCATGGCGGCACTTGCCGGGTTGGTCCCGTGGGCGCTCGACGGGATCAGGCAGATGTCCCGATGCCCCTGCCCGCGTGCCTCGTGATACGCGCGGATCGCGAGCAGCCCGGCATATTCGCCCTGCGAACCCGCGTTCGGCTGCAACGATACCCCGGCGAACCCCGTCGCCGTCGCCAGCCACCCCGCCAATGTCTCGATCAATGCCGTGTAGCCCGCCGTCTGATCGGCCGGCGCGAACGGGTGCATGTCGGAGAAACCCGGCAGCGTGATCGGGATCATCTCGGCGGTCGCGTTCAGCTTCATGGTGCAGCTTCCCAGCGGGATCATGCTGCGGTTCAGCGCCACGTCCCGGTCTTCCAGCCGCTTGATGTAGCGAAGCATCTCGTGTTCGGCATGGTGCGCCGAGAACACCGCCTGCCCGAGATACGCGCTGCCCCGCATCAGCGACGCCGGAATGCTTGGGGTCGCCGCTCCCAGCCCAGTGCCCAGCACGGCGGCGAGGCGGTCGAGATCGGTCCGCGTCACCGTCTCGTCCAACGCGATCGCCACGCCCGTGGCATCCAACCGGCGCAGGTTGAACCCGGCCGCAAGGGCCGCCGCCATCAGCGCGTCGGCGCGGTCCCCGGCCTCGATCGCGATCGTATCGAAAAACGCCGCATGGCGCACCGCCAGCCCCGCCCGCGCCGCCACGTCGGCCAGCAGCCGGGCCTGTAGGTTAACCCGTCGTGCGATCCGCTTCAGCCCCTCCGGCCCATGCCAGACGGCATACATCCCCGCCATCACCGCCAGCAAAACCTGCGCCGTGCAGATGTTGGAAGTTGCCTTCTCGCGCCGGATATGCTGCTCGCGCGTCTGCAACGCCAGCCGCATCGCGGGATGCCCCGCCGCGTCCAGGCTCACGCCCACAAGACGGCCGGGCATGGTGCGCTTGAACGCGTCCCGCGTCGCAAAGAACGCCGCGTGCGGGCCGCCATATCCCATCGGCACGCCGAAGCGCTGCGACGACCCCACCACCACGTCCGCGCCCATCTCGCCGGGCGGCGTCAGCAGCGTGAGGCTCAACAGATCGGCGGCAACGATCGCCAGCGCCCCCGCCTCGTGCGCCGCCGCGATCTCCGCGTGCAGGTCGCGCACCGCGCCCGACGTGCCGGGATATTGCAACACCACCGCGAACGGCTTGGCGGCGAGCAGCCCCAGCGTGTCGCCCGGCGCGAAATCCACCAGCGTGTGCCCGAGCGGCCGCGCCCGGGTCGCCAGCACCGCACGCGTCTGCGGATGCAGGTCGGCGGCCACCGCGATCACACCGCCCGCTACCTTGGACAGCGCGCGCGCCATTGCCACCGCTTCGGCCGCCGCCGTCGCCTCGTCCAGCAACGAGGCGTTGGCGATCGGCATCGCCGTCAGCTCGCACACCATGGTCTGGAAATTCAGCAGCGCCTCCAGCCGGCCCTGCGCGATCTCCGCC